>JAUYAM010000004.1 GCA_030693425.1 bacterium | reverse complement strand
TTAACTTTCTATCTTTTTCCCTCCCCAATAAAGACTTAAGTTAAATCATTATTGGGGAAGGGCAAAAACAAAGGATATTTTCTTTGTCTTCGCCTTCTTTTTTTCCGTCGCCTTTCTCCTTTAAGGTGGCGGGGGTGTTGGAGTGGCAACGCAGCACGGCGTGGCCGTGGGCGCCGGTGTGTTGGTCGGAATCACCGGCGGCGTTGGCGTGTATGGGCAACACGTTGGTGTCGGTACCGGCGTGTTGGTTGGCGTGGGCGCCGGTGTGTTGGTCGGAATCACCGGCGGGGTCGGGGTTGGGGTTGAAGCCAGGGTCGGCGTTGGCGTTGTTGCCGGGACCGGCCCAGGCGACGGCGTGACTGTGGCCGTCGGATATTGCTGAGTCGGAGAAACAAATCTCCAGCCCAGGTTGCCGCAGTCCGTGAAGATCACGAACTCGGCAATTCCCAGCTTGGGCACATAGAACGTGCCCAGAACCCAGGCTGGCCGGCCAGGAACGACATTGGCCAGTCGCAGCTGGGGGCCAGCTGGCGGCAACAACGTCAGCCACCAGTACCCCCCGACCGACCGGATAATCGGTTCGGCCGCGGGGAGACTGAAGTTAATGCCATAGGTCGCTTGAATCTGCGGCCAAACGGCAACAACCTCAGCCCACGTGGCCGGGCAACTTTGGGACCAGCGCCACAGGCACCAGTCGCTGACCAGTGTCGGTGTCAGCGACGGAGTCGCAGGCGTGGTCGCCGTGGCCGTCGGGGTGGGGGTGAAAGTCGGCGTCGGCGTAGGCGTGGGCGACGGTGTGGCTGTCGGTACGACCGGCGCCGCGATCGTTGCCGACGCTACGCCAGTCGGCACAACTGGCACCGCAACCGTCGGCGACGGCGTGCCTGTTGGCACGATGAACGCCAGGGTCGGCGTCGGCGCCACCGGCGTAGCCGATGCGCCTGCCACACCATCCCAACTGATGGTCGGCAGACTGCAGGCGGCCAACATGACCGCCAACAGCAACGATGTCAAAAACATTTTGGCAGCCATTGGCCACCTCCTCTCTGAAACATGAATATGAAAATATGAAGGTCCAGAAGAATACACGTTAACACATATACTTTTCTGGGCCTTTGTCCTAGGCCTGTCCCTAGGACGTCCTAAGGATAACAAACCCTACCACATATGACTTATCTTGTCAATCCCACGCCTAATTTACCAATTCAGCTTTGATAACCAGCCTTTTCAAATCTCTGCCCGGAGGCCAGCAAGTAATCAAATAGACAACTTGGCCAGAACTTTCACCTTCTGAATCGGGAACCTGTTCTCCTTTTTCCAGAAAGATCTTCTCTACGGCTTTGTAGCGGTACTGCCTATGCTCAAAGTTAATCAGAATTTCATCATCAGCTTCCAATTCCCCGAGCTTGCTGAAAATCCAGTCATACCTGATCTTTGGCCAGCTTAAAGGAGCTGAATGCCCGATGATGGTCAGCCGGCCGCCCTGTCCAGGCAGATCTGATCCCGGATAGACCACGACTCCTTTCTTTAAATCCTGGATAATCTCTTTCATTTCCTCGCTCTTGGCAATGATCAATGGAGTTTTGATGCTGATCTTTGGAATTTCCAAGCTATTTTCTTTTTCCGTCAAAATAAAATTCTCTTGCGGCGGCAAAGCTGGATTAGCCGCTTCAGGCAAAACTTTTAGAGAAAACTGTTTTTCTGTTTCTACCAAAGCGGCGGCCTGTTTCCCAAGAAAATTAAAGAAATGAATCAGGTTTATGGCCAGGAAAAATAAAACAAAAGAAAAGCAAAAGAACAATAATACTTTTCTGGATTCTTTTAAAAAATTTGTTCTTTCAGCCATCGCTTTAAGGAACTAAGTTCCTTAAAAGGAACTTAGTTCCTTTTGGGTTAGATAACCAAGTTGTGGGGAATCAGGCTGATAATCAGCTGCTTGTCTAAAATATTAGAAATGAAAAATAAGAATATGAATAAAGCCGTATTGAAAACCAGATCTCGACTCTTGATTCCTTCGATCCAATTGACAAAAAGGTTGAAAGACAAGGATCCCACCAGGAAAAGCAGGATAAAAGTAATCAATCTTGAAGCAAACTGGTCGTACTTTGTCGCCCCAAAAGTAATTATTCCGGCCGGAAGGCTCAACTTTTCCTTTTCGGCTAAAGGTTCGGGCGCTAGGGTTTCTGACGGCGTCTCGTTTTCGCCAAGAATGCTGGTTGGCGTCGGAGTCTCAATTAAAGGCCCTGCTCCGGGCGAGGGTTTGGGACTTTGAGTCGGCTTGACCGGAGTTTTCACGGCAGCCGGCTTTGCTGCGGGATTGCCGAAAAGCTGAACCACCAGAGTAGTTTCCTTGCCTTGAAAATCGCCCCTGACCACGGCAATGCCGATTTCCTTGAACTTCGGATTGAAGAGATTCTGCCGGTGAGAAGGAGATTCTTTCCAAGCCTTTTCCACCTCGGCTGAATCCAAAAAACCGATCGCCAAGTTTTCTCCGGCCAGCTGATAAGTATAGCCTGTCTTTTTGATCCAGTACCAGGGAGTGACTCCTTTCGGGCTGGTATGGGCAAAATAATCATTGTTCAGCATATCCTGGGCCTTGGCTAAAGCTGCCTGGCTTAAAACAGAATTTTCTTTCAAAGGGACGAGTCCCATAGATTTTCTGTCTTGATTTGTCATTTCAACTAAGGCAGAACTAATGACTTCGGCAAAAAATGAAGTCTTGGGGAATAGGAAATAGAACGGAAAAACCACCAGTTTTAAAACCAAAAAGAGCAAAACATAGTAAGTCAGAAACTGGCGCTGCAAGAGGACCGGCCGGAAATTATTTTCCGGATAGGGAAAAAAGGCTAATTTCAGCTGGGAATAGATATTTTTTAAGTTAAAAAGATCCATAGATTTTCAAATAATAACATTATTCTCATTATTAGTCAAGGGCAAAAACCGGCTTTCGAAAGCCGGTTGGTTTTTTTCAAAAAGGCTACTTGATAACCTTAGGAATCGCCTCAATCAAATCCGTCACCAAGAGCGAATCTTTCATTTTCTTGGCCGCTATTTCCCCCGCCAAACCGTTAATATAGGCGGCCGCCTGGGCAGCGGTGAAAGAATCTATGCCCTTAGCCAGAAAAGCGCCGCAAATGCCGGCAAAAGCGTCTCCGATTCCCATTTTGCTAAGATAAGGGCTGCCGGTTCTGTTTATCGCCACTTCCTTTCCGTTTGAGATAATGTCAAGCTTGCCCTTCAAAACGATTGTGGTCTGGAGTTTTTCCGCCTCTTCCTGGACAATTTTCACTTTTTCTTCGTCGGGAAGCTGGTAGATTTCCCGGCCGGTCAGGGCGTAAAACTCGTAAGTGTTGGGGGTAATGACCGAATTCTCCCCTTTTATGCTTTGAGGGCTCTTGGCCAGAGCGTAAATGGCGTCGGCGTCGATGACCGCCGGCAAAGTATTTTGCGTCAAAAACTCAATAATCGCTTCCTGGGTTTCCTTGGTCCTGCCCATGCCGCCGCCAATCACCAAAGCGGTCTTGCCGCGAGAAACTTCTTTGGCTGACTCGGCCATGGAAAGCAGGGTCGCCAAATGTCTTTTCTCCAGCCAGCTGCCGTCTAGAGGGTAAGCGGAGATGGCCGGAAAGAAAGAAGCAATGATGTCGGCCGCTCTTTTGGGAGCGATAACCCTGATGACGTCCACGCCGGCTTTAAAAGCCGCCAGGGCCGAGATTGCCGGCTGACCCGAATAAAAGTCAGATCCCCCAATTATCAGCAAAAGCCCGTAGTCGTATTTCCTGACAGCTTTGTCTGTCGGCCGTGGCTGGTAAACGCTCTTTAGTATTTCTTTAGTAACTTCAATCATCTTATTTATTTAAAATTTTTAAAGTCTGGGTGCCTTTTGGCTAGAAACAGGTTTGACTTCAGCCAAGTCTGGACGGTGCCGCATTCAAGCCACTTTCCTTCAAACTCGTATCCATAGACTATTATACCCGCTTTAATCATTTCCTCAAGGGCATTAGCCAGAATAATTTCTCCTTGAAAAAACGATTCTGGTTTTCCCAAATAGTTAAAAACGTCGGCGGTAAGAAGATATCTGCCATCGAGCACTAAGTTTGAATAAGCTTGCCCAAGTTTTGGCTTTTCAATAATCCCTTTGATCTGATAAAGACGAGGGCCGACTTTTTTAACCTTTAGTGAGCCATAAAGGCCGACTCTTTCTTTGGGAACCCTCTTGATGGCAACCACGGCTTTACCGTATTCCTTGAAAACCTTGATTAATTGCGATAAACAAGGAGTGTCAGAGATAATGACGTCGTCGTTATAACAGACAATGAACGGCTCTTTGCCAACTTTGCTTTTTGCCTGTAAGATTGCGTGGCCAAGACCAAGAGGCTCCTTTTGACAGACAAAAGACAAAGAAAGGCCCTTGAAACTTCTTTGATGCTTTTGAAAATCCCTCAAGATTTCTTTTTTTCCTCTTTCTTTTAAAATCTTTTCTGCCTTACGATTGCGTCTGAAATAATCGCGCAGGGCTTTATTCTCCGGAGAAATGACAAAAACAATCTCTTTTATGCCAGATCTCTTTATTTCATCAATGATGTAGTCGATTATCGGCCGGTTTAAAAGCGGCCAGAGCTCCTTAGAAAAAACCTTAGAAAGCGGAAGAAACCGGGTTCCTAGCCCGGCAACCAATAAAACCGCTTTTTTGATCGGATTTCTCGGCATTAATTAGATAAGAATCCTTTTCTCAAGATCGCCGGCGTTTCCCAAACTCTTTCTTTGGCGGCAATCGTTTCCTCTTCGGCCTTGGTTTCCTCTTTCACCTGAAGGGCATTTCTCCTTATTTTCACCTCTATCTTGTCTTGCTCTGATTTTCCCTTCCCGCCGTCAAGGCCCTTTTTCTCTTTCTTTTTACGGATCTTGACCTTTCTTTTCTTTTCGCTTGAAGAAAAGATTTTCTCCCTGCCGCCGATCGCCAAAAGCGTCACCCTGATTTTGCCTAAAAGTTTATTGTTAAAACTTATGCCAAAAATGATTTTGGCTTCGGGGTGAACTGCGCCGAAAACCATCTGGCTGATTTCGGAAACCTCGCCGAGAGCCAAGTTATTGTCAGAAGCGATATTAAAAAGAACGGCCCGAGCGTGGCGGAAGCTGTATGCTAGGAAGGCGTTCTGGAAAATCTTCTTTCTGATTTCTTCAATCTTGGCGCCTTTTCCAAATTCGGCATTGACCAGATAAGCCGGCTTTCCCTTTCCCTCGAGAATGGTTTTTAGATCGGCAAAATCGATATTGATCAATCCCGGCTGAAAAATCAGGCCGATCAATCCCTGAAGGCCTTCGGACAAAACCTTGTTTATGGCTGAAAAACCTTCGTTGAAAGAAATATTTTTATCCAGGCTTTGAAAAATCTTTTCGTTCGGGAAAATCAGGGTGGTGCTCAAATTCGCCCTCATTTTTTCAAGAGAATCTTTGGCGATTTCTATCTTCTTTTCTCCCTCGAATTTAAACGGAAGAGTGAAAATCCCGAAAGTAAGAATATTCTCCTGCTGGCAGATTTTAGCGAAAACCGGCGTCGCCCCGGATCCCGTACCTCCTCCAAGCGAAGATATTAAAAAACAAAGATCGCTGCCTTTCAGGATTTTGGCGATCCTTTCCTTGTCGGCTAAAGCCGCTTGTCTGCCGATTTCGGGGTCGGTGCCGGTTCCCATTCCCCGAGTATGCTTTTCTCCAAAATGAAGTATTTTGACTGCCGAAGGATATCTCTGGAGCCTCCGCCAATCGGTATTGGCCACCCAGAAATCAATGCCTTTAAGCTCTCGAGCCAGATCGGCAACAATGGCCGATCCGCCGTCGCCGATGCCGATTACTTTAATTCTGGTTCTTTTTTGCTTAAGATCGTCTTTTTTCAAAACCTCGGCTTTTTCGGGCTTTTGGATCGGGCTTTCCTTCTTTTTAATCATCGCTGTCTTCGCTTTCCCCTTAATTTTGACCGTTTTCGTCTTGGTTGCCATTAATTTAACTTACCCTAAACTGTTCGGAAGGTCAATCAAGTCATTGCTTAAAACCATTTTCTCCTGCGAAAATAAATAAGCATTAAAACCGTGACTGTAATCATGCCAAAAAGGAAAAACCAAAATGCTAAATGATGCCCTGCCAGGGGAAGATTGATCAGATTCATTCCGTAGACCGACGCAAAAAGGGATAAGGGAAGGATGATCGCAGTGAAAATGGTCAAAAGTCTCATCACGTGATTCTGTTTATTGTCCAGAATCGAACTCAAGGTTAAATACAAGGAATCAACCACTTCTTTGTTGGTTTCGACCACGTTGAGAAGGCGGCTGTAATCCGCGACCAAATCAGAGAAGTACGGTTTCAGCTCTCGTCCCCAAAACCCGAAAGCTGTTAAAGGAAGAGTTTCCCAAACCCCTTTTTGGGATTTAATCGCACGGATGAAATTCAGAATTTGCCGTTTGAGCCAGGCAATTCTCTCGAGATACTTTTCCTCAAACTGCTGAAAGATTTGACTGTCGAGCTCGTCAATCTCTGTCTTGAAATAATCGATTTCAGGATGCATCTTGGCAAAAATGCCCCTTACTAAGTGGTAGAAAAGATGACCGGTACTCTGACCAAAAAAATTAATTTTATCTTTTCGGGCGAGATCAAAGATCTCCTCAAAATCAACGAAATCCTGATAGCGAATAGTAATTAAAGCATCTCGGGTGATCAAGAAGTCTATTTCAACCGTCTGGATCCAACGGTTCGCGCTATGGTTAAAATCCGGAAAGTGAAGGATTAGGTAAAGATAATCTTCGTAGCGCTCAACCATAGGATGGAGCGTCGGCTGCTGGGCTTCTTTTAAAATGAGGGGGTGAAAATTAAAATTATCCCTCAAAAAATCGAGCGCCTCTCTGTCTGGTTTTAAAATATCAATCCACTTGAAATTGTCTTGTTCAATTATTCTCATTGTTTAATTTTTGATTTAAAGATTAAATTATTTTTATCTGAACCGAAATTTAACGATCTTGAAAGCGCCTTTTAAGCCGTCTCGAACGCGAATTTTCTTGCCTTGAGAAAACCGGCGCGGGAAATAGCCAATCGGGACTTCTTTAATTTTACCTCTTGCTCTTAATGTTTTGCAAGTGATTTCCGCCTCTATTTCAAAACCATTGCTTTCAAGTTTCAGCGATCTGAGAAAATCTGTCCGGAAAAGCTTATAGCACGTGTAAACATCAGTCAGGTGAGAGCCAAAGAGAAGATTTACTAAAAAACTTAAAAACTTCACGCCCAAAACGTAATGGAAATATCCTCTTCTTTTTGGGCTAAGCTCGCGCGACCCGTAGACGGCGACTAGCTTTTCGTCTCTCTCAAATTCTTCCAGCATTTTCGGCCAGTCGGCGGGATCATATTCCAAATCGGCGTCCTGAATAATGACAGCTTCCCCGGTGGCAGCGGTAAAGCCAGTCTGCAAGGCCGCTCCCTTTCCTAGATTCTTTCCGTGTCGGAAAACTTTTATCCGGCCGGAAAACGCTTTCAGTTTTTCTCCGGTACTGTCCGTCGAACCGTCGTCAACAACAACAATTTCTTTCTGCCACTCCCCTGTTTCTTGCGCTAAAACCTGCTCAATCACTTGAACAATCGTTTTTTCTTCGTTGAAAACCGGAATGATAACAGAAAGTTTTTTCATCAAATTACTTTAAAATAATCCTTTGGCAGTTCGAATTTATCAATGATTTTTTGGTTTTGCTCGTTTCTCTTTAAGAAAATGATGCTGAAATCATCTACATAAACCGGAGCCCAGGTCTTATCTTTTACTCTCTCTATTAAAAACTGCTGGCCCCAGGGAGTGGCATCGTGCCAGGCAAAAAAGATGGCGTTAAAACCGTATTGACTTTGGGCTGTTTGCCACCTTAACTCGTTTTCCTGAATGGGAATATATTCTTTCTCAAAAAATTCTTTGCTGTAGGCCTCGGGCCGGTTGTCAACAAACACTCTTTCTTTCGGAAAAAGGTAAAAGATGAGATATCCGCCGATATCATAATTGTTGAAAACCGGGCCCTTTAAGCTCTGACTGGTAAAAAACTGAACCGATTGCTCGTTTCCGTCAAAAAGCCCCAGCCCGAAAGGTTTTGCCGAAAGCCGAGATTGGTGCGCCGCCAATGAAAGGGCAAAAATGGCTATTCCCAAAACGGCCAGGAGAAAGCTGCGTGGCAAGGAGAAAAAATCGAGTTTTATCTCCGATGGGAATTTAACCTTTTCTCCGATAACCTTAAGATTGGCGGCAACAAGGGGCAGGAAAAACAAAGCAAAAACCGTAAAGTTTCTCAGAGCCAAAACCGCCCCAACGGTAAAACCAAAAGCCATAAAAGCATTAACGGGAGAAATCCGCCGCCAGTTGGCTTTGGCGGCCAGAATAAAGCTCAATAATAAAACGGATAAGGCGATTTTCAGAAGCAGGAAATTCGGGTTAACGACAAAACCAAGTTTTTCCAAAAACCAAATTGATTGATTTTCTACCAGGCGATAACCGTAGTTATTAAAAATGCTCAGAGGAGCCAAACTTCCTTGAAGACCGAAGGGATTGATTAAAGTTGCCAAAATAGTCAGAAAAAAAACTATCGGCAAACCTCTGGTCACGTCTTTTTCACGACCGTGAAAAAGACGTGACATCATTTCAATCAGAAAAATAAGGATAAGAAGCGGGCCTAAGAAAAAATAAAGATGGAGGTTGACCCAAAAAATTTCAAGCAGGGGCAGCCACAAAAGTTTTTTCCAGCCAAGGCGGTTCTCCCGATATTCCCAGAGCAGATTTAAAAACACGCCGCAAAAAACATAGCTGAAGACTTCCGGCCTGATTTCTGTCCTCTCTGAAATCAAAGGAATGATTAATAAAGACAAAATGCCGGCCACTTCTAATCCCGCTTCTTTTTTCGCCAGGCGAAAGAACAACCAAAAAGCTATGAATGACAGAATGATAAAAAACCAATGAACGCCGACAAAACCGGCTGCTTTAAAAACAAGAGAAAACGCTATCCCGCTCAGCCAGTGATGGTTGATTACCGGATATTCCGGCTGGGTATAGGAATAAAAATTGGTTTTTAACACCGGGTTTTCAAAAGAAAAGTTTTCCAGAACCAGCTCACCGTTCTTTAAATGCCTGCCCAAATCGGCCGTCGTCAAATCAATCTTATGAAACAAAAAAAAGCCGTACCAAAAGAGAAGAACCGCCAAAACCACGATTTCCGTAATTGTTTTACGAGGAATTTTCCGAAAAAAAGTCAGCATATTTTTGCCATCTGCAAATCAAATTTTTTAAAATCGTCTAAAGTAGCCATTAGCTCTCTCAGTATACTGCTACGTAGCAGTATACTGAGAATTTTAAGTCAAGTTTAACCTGCGCGATAACTGGTTATTCTTGACAAATAAAACGTACAAAAAAGTCCCCAGCAAAGCATGGGACAGGGCCAACCAGATAAGATTGCCGTAGAGCAGGTAAATTCCCGAAAAAAGAAATCCCATTAATAGACTGGGTAAAAAGAATTTTTTGGTCCGCCCCAAATGAAATAAGCCAAGAAAGATTGCCGACGATGACAAGGAAAGAAATATGTTTCCTTTAAAAACAAAATAAACAGTTTCAAAAAAGACGAACTGGAAGAACAATTGTTGCAAAAATCCCCACAAGAAATAAAAAGCTAGCAGTTTCCGGAAATATGCTGATTTTAACCGAGCTATATCGTTTTTCTTGATAAAGACAAAAGCTAGAACTATTAGAAATGTTGCTATCCCAACGATAACTCCTGAAACAAAGAGTGTCTCTTTAACGAAAAATCTTGAAGGGTAAATCTCTAATGTCTTTATCCGTAGATAAACTAGAGGAATTGCCATTGCAAACATCATTCCGCCCCAAGCAGATAAATACGACTTTGTTTTGTAGAAAGGAATTATTAGCAGAAACGATATGGCAATGATTAGAATCGGGATCATATGCTATGGCTGTAAAATGTCTTCGGTCTGGCCGTTTATTGAAATAATGACTTCTTTTACGGTTGGGAATTGTTTCAGGGTTTGGGTAATTTGCGCCCTGATAGCTGAAACCCGGCACGATCCTCCGACTTGAAACTCTAATTGGCTATCAAAATCGACCTTGGCAATTCCGTTTTCAATCGCTAGTTTCTGAATTTTCACTCCGGAATTAATACTAGTCGAAAATCCCTCTTTCTGTTCTTTGAAACTCGGTCCCCTGAGCAAAGATTCCAAAGCCGCCCTGGCTGAAGCCGGAGTTTTCGAGATCGCTCTTTCTACCGGAAAAACCTTGTTGCAGGAAAACTCAGGGTCAAGATTACTGTTATTGAAAAAGGTTTTAATGGTTGTTATCGTGTCTGGCCCGGGAAAACGGATAGGCATAATGATTTTCTCGTCATTTTCAGGTAAACCAGAAGGATTGTCTTTTTGCAAAACTAAAGTTCCTTGGCTAGTTTTAGGCAAAGAAGAAAGCTCAATTACGGCTTTAAACGGCACAAAATCATTAGTCATCCAATCAGCCTGAGCTTCGGCAATAGTAACGGCTAATTCTTTTTGGTTTTTATCTAAAAGCTTGATTGGAAAACTTGCCTCAAAATACCAGCTGCCCCTGGCTTGTCCTTTTATTATCAAAGGGAAAGAAATAATCTGGTCTGATTCTGGATTATCAATTTTAATATTTTCTGTTTCAATTTTGCCGCATCCCCTGACAGGCTCTGACGCCAAGGGTTTGCCGTGCTTTACCCATTGGCCGTTCTGGCAGAGCCAAGTGTCTTCATCCCCGCCGATTCCAAAACGAAGGAACAAAACTACTAATCCTAAAATAGAAATTGTTAATATTAAAATTAAAATTGTTTTTCTCATAGATTATTTACCTGCTAGCTGACCGCAGGCAGCTTTAATGCTTTGGCCAAATCGATACCTTTGGGTTACTTCAATGCCCGACTCTTCTAAAACAGCTTCAAAATCTCTTATTTGTTTTGGCGTCGAAGCTTTAAAAATGCCAGTTGGATTGTATGAAATCAGGTTAACCATAAAAGCAGTAGATTTTAATCCAGACAATAACCCAACCAGCTCTCTAGCTCTTTCTAAGCTGTCATTAACGCCTGCTATCATTATATATTCAAACATAACCTTGCGGCGAGTAGTTTTAAAATAGCTTTCAACTGCTTTTAAAACGCTTTTTAGGGGCTGGGTTTGATTAATCGGCATAATTTCGGAGCGAAGGTTGTCGCTGGCGGCATGCAGAGAAATGGCTAGGTTAACCTGCAAAGGCTCTTTGGCCAGTTTTTCAATACCGTCAATAATGCCGACTGTCGAAATAGAAATGTGCCTGGCGCCAATATTAAAACCTTCCTTATCGTTCAGGGTTTTGACTGCCCCCATGACATTATCGTAATTTAAAAACGGCTCGCCCATACCCATAAAAACAATACTATTTACTCTCTGGTTTTCTTTTTTCAGATAGCGGTTAAAAAACAAAACTTGTTCAGTAATTTCATCTGCGGTCAGGTTCCTTTTAAATCCTATCTTGCCGGTGGCACAAAACTCGCATTTTAAAGGACAGCCGAACATTGAAGAAACGCAAACAGTATTTCTGTCAGAGTAGCGCATCAAAACCGTTTCTGCTTTCAAGCCGTCGTCAAAAGTAATCAACGCCTTGATCGTTTTCTTATCAGCCGACGCCAGCGTCTCCGCTTCAATTTTCAGAGGACATTCCTCTGCCAGTTTTTGCCGTAAAGGCAAAGGCAAAACCAAGGCTTCTTGCCAGTTTTCAATCAAATCCTTAAAAATTGCCTGTCCAGCTTGCTTCAGGCGAAACGCCGGCTCGCCTGCCAAAACTTTCCTTAACTTATCTAAATCCATGTTCAAAAATTGGGAGACCCGCTCTTCCACAAACTAAACTCTCAAAGCGTGGGAGGTCGGACCTCCCACAAACTTAAACTTGAATAATATATAAGCCCTTTTCCTCGATTGCTTTTTTCTGGCCAAAATCGTCAAGGTTGAATTTCGTCACGTACTTTACTTTTTTTGCCAGCTTTCTGCCGGTGTATCCCTTTTTCTTGGGATCCCACTCCTGCAAAACCAGGGTATCACCCTTCTTAACTTTAAAATCGGCCACTCTGAGGTCAAACTTTTTTTCGCCTGACTTCATTAAGCCAAAAATCTTTGGCCGGCTTTTCTTTTTAATGATTGCCATATTAAATTAAGTTAACTATTTATTTTCCCCAATATACTAAATATACTAGATACTAAATACTAGATACTCGTCATGCTGCCAGCCACCCGCCGTCAACGACAAAGGTGGCGCCGGTGATATAGCTTGCCTCTTCTGAAGCCAGAAAAACGACCATGGCCGCGATTTCTTCTGACTTGCCTATTCTTTTTAAGGGAATGCCGGCCAAAAAAGCATCCATTGCCTCTTTGGACATGCCAGCTTCCTGGATCATGGGAGTGTCAATGGCCCCGGGAGCAATGACATTAACATTGATTCCCAAGGAAGCCCATTCAAGCGCAAGTGTTTCGCTCATGCCGATAATGCCTCCTTTGGAAGCAGTATAATGGGAGCTGGCCATTACCCCCACGCCAACCTGTCCCGAAGCAATAGAGGCAATATTGATGATCCTGCCCCATTTGTTCTTAGCCATTTCCCTGGCTGCTCTCTGGGCGCAGAAAAACTGTCCCTTGAGATTAATATCAAGAGTTTTGTCCCAGTCAGCCTCGGTCATGTCCATTGCCATTTTCGAAAGATAAACCCCGGCATTGTTAACCAGAATATCCAATCGCCCCCAGGATTTGATTACTTCATCGAAAACTCTGTCTATTTCCGCCTTGTCGGTGACATCCATTTTCCAGGCCGCGGCCTCGCCCCCCTGCTTAATGATTTCATCAACCACTGCCTGGCATTCTTTAAGATCTATATCTGTCACCGCCACTTTGGCTCCTTGCTTGGCCATCATTAGAGCATCAACTTTGCCCATTCCCCTTCTGGCCCCGGTCACTAAAGCTACTTTATTTTTGAGTTCAAACATAGTTCGGTTGTTAGTTTTTAGTATCCGACCTTTATTCTAATTTTTACATTAATTTATCCTATCAAAAATTCGCCTCTCTGGCGATTGATCTTATTCTTAAAACTTGCCTAAGCTAACAGTTCTTTCAGTTTTTCCTTAATCAACTCGTCTGCCTTCTGATTATGGGCCCGCCTTTCGCTATCTGTTAATTCGCTGTGAGGTTTGTTAAAACCAATCGGTCCTTGCAAGCTGCTTATTGGCCAACCAGGAACTCTTATTCTTGACGGCGGGGAAAAGAAAACAATAGGATGGTCCAGACTTGCCGTTTTAACCTTGCCTTCGGGAGTGGCCAGGCAGTAAGCAATATGCCACCTGCCAGTTCTCTTTTTATCGGGAACTCTTGAAACAATTTCCTGCCAATAGGCAAGGAGACGGTCGTCGTCAACCTCGTCTCTCCCGCCTATCCTCCTGACATGAACCCCTGGCTGGCTTTCTTGAGGTAAAAAGTCCAGATACAGAGCTTCGTCCTCAGAAAGAACCGGCAACCCGGTCTTGTCTGCATAAAACCTGGCTTTTATTCCGGCGTTGTCTTCAGCGGTCTCGCCTGATTCAAAAGGTTTCTCCTTAATGCCAAGGTCGTCTAAACTCAAAACAGCCTTAACTATCATAGACAGCAGCTGGCCGAATCTCTCTTTCTTGGCCGGGTTATGGGTGGCAATAACTATTTTATCCATATTCTTATCCTATCAGAAAAAGCTTTTGCTTGGTAATTTACCCTGGTTGGAAAAGGCAGAACAAGGTGATAAGATAAAAGAAGGTAAATTCAGCTCTTAGAATGAAGATTTTAATCGCCTACTATTCAAAGTCCGGCAGCACCGAGAAACTGGCGAGAATCATCCAAAAAGAACTTGAAACAAGAGGTCATGCCGTTGACGTTGAGAAAATCATACCGACGAAAGAACACAGTGTTTTTGGGTGGGCGAACTTGAGAATGTTCAGAGGCGAATGCGACATCCTCCCCGCCAATATTGACGACGTTTCTGGCTATGACGCCGTCATAGTCGGCAGTCCGAACTGGACCAGGCTTTCCCTGCCGATGGCCAGATATATCAACTTGATCAAAGGATTGAAATACAAAACCGTCAGCCTCTTTTCCACCAGTGCCGCTCCGCCGGCCCTTGAATGGTATTTTCTTTCCGCCTATCTGCTCGATATAACATTCACCAGAGCCGTCGAAAAAAAAGAAGGTAGGCCAAAAAACAGCCTCATGCTTTCGAGTATATTCAAGAAATGGACCGCTGATTCCGAATACGGCAGAAAAATGATCAATAAGTTCTGCGCCGAGATTGAAAACCCGATCGGCTCTATCAAAGAATACTTCTTGGAAAAGAAGGAAATTGACGGCGTCAGATTCCTAGCCGTTTTCATTTCCTCAATATTGATCCTTTCTTTGATTTCGCAGATAATCCTGCCCGGCCTGGGAGTCAGGATTCTAAGCTGGCGGCAATATTCTCTGGTCGCCCTTATTATGCTGTTCACCTTTCTTTCCCTGACTTCCCTGATAGGACGGGAAAAAATGATGCCTTTGGGCAAATATCTCGGCGGCCTGTTTATAACTTTGCTCTGGACGGTAACTATCAGTTTCACCCACCCTGTTTTGGGCAGGCTGGTCATCTGGGGCTATTTCCTCATTTTCACCCTGATTGGTTTCTTCAGAAACCAAAAACTGATTGCTTTCACCGGACTAATTTCCATCTTGAGCTATGTTTTCTTGTACTTTGACTACCGCCGGGAAGGAATTCTTGTTCCTTATATAGACATCGGACTGCTTTTATTCAGCCTGTTTATCGTCAACCTGATCACCATGAGCCTGCAAAAACACTTCCTAAGTTTGCTCAAGGCCCAGGATGAAATAGAAATAACCAAGTCCGCCCTAGAGGCAAAAGTCGCGGAAAGAACCAAAGAATTGAAAGAGCTCAGCGAAAGCCTTGATCAGCAAGTCAAGGAAAAAACTGAAAAACTCGAAGATAAAATAGAAGAATTGGAAAGATTTAACAAACTCGTCATCGGCCGGGAACTTAAAATGGTGGAGCTTAAAGAAGAAATAGAGAGTCTTAAGACTGAACTCAAGAAAAACCAAGGATGAAATCAAAACAGACGAAACTTAAAGACCGCTCCAAAAGGCGGTCTTTCTGTCCTTAAAAAACGTCAATAGAATATTGTGTAAGTCCGGTGATGCGGCTTAAGGCCGGATTGATTTTGGCTGATTAGCCATAAGGCGTTATCAATCTCGCAAGAATTATACTTTGCCAGACGCTGCCTGATCAGCTCAACCGCCCAAATTGCAGCTGATCTTATCTCAATCTCCTGCCGGCTGCCAGCCGGAATTAAAGTATAATCATCAACCATTTCTGATAATTCTCTTGAATATTCAAAAACTCCAAACGCTCGGAATATCTGGGGCAATTTGTAATCTGAAAAAGCTGTCAGCAAATCAAGGTTTTTAATTGCCTTGCCGTTGCCTTCTTTTGACAGATATGAAAGATCATTGGCGCAAATTTGGGCTCTCTTTAGAAAATAAACCTCTTTCCCATCCAAATTGACCGTATCCCGGGAAGAAGGGAAATTGCCGTAGATTATCTTGACTAATTTAATTGCGTCGTAGTCTGATTCTTTTAAAACGTTGATAAAATGGCCGTTATATTTTTCTTTTAGGATACTACCTGCCTCGATAAGATTTTCCAAACGCCTGGAAATTAAAGGAATTTCAATGTTGTTTATTCCTTTAAAAAATTCTCGTACGCTGTCCAGGGTTAAATTGCTCAAATAGTCTGCATCTAAAATGGGAATATTGTTTGCCAGAGCCCTTTCAAAACACTTTTTAAGAGAATACCAACCGCCACTGGTTATTTGGCCCGCAGGCCACTCTATACTCCATTTGGGCCTATCTTTTTCTGCCCAAAAGCAAAAGTTAAGTGTGTCTTCAATGAAAATTAACTGAACGTCGTCAATATAGCTGCCGGTGGTGCCAAACGCTTCTTCTAGACTTTCTAAGCCTGTTTTCAGCCTTTCAATTACCCTTCTGGAAACCGGATCCAGTTTTGACTCATTAATTGACAAAAAATTAAGATCCTCAACAATTGATTTTGTCGAACTAAGAATATTTAGAGGATCTTCTCTTCTAATCTCAAGCTTCATAAATTTAAAATTGGGAGACCCGACCTCCCAAAGAAAAATTCTAGGCGTTTTTCTTAATAAAGCCCTTAATGTCTTTATCTGCGTTGCTAATCTTGGTGGCGATTTTGAGAATCTTTTTCTTCCAAGACAAAGCCTCTTTTACGTCCTTCCTCCGGCTGCTCAGCTTGACTTCAACGTAACGGTCTTTGTTTAGGCGCACTACGCACAAGTAATCGTTATCCCAGACGCCAAAATCGAGTTCCGGAGCAATCTCCCTGACCCTGTCTGCCATAACCAGCCAAACGCCCATGCCAGAAGCAATGTCCAGCCTAATGTGTTGAAGAAGGCGGGTTTTGTGAAGATCAGAGATTTTATCAACGACAAAGACCCGGTTAAAATCCTTGATTCTCTTGGCAGCCAGCCTCGCTTCCCTGTAGTAAATGCCTGCGGTATCCCAAAACTTAATTGAAGTCAGGAAAGTGCAAAAACCCGATTTTTTCAGGTTTCTGAACTTGAAAATGCCTTCGTCAAAAACCTCTTTCGGCTCGAGGTAAACGACTTCTTCGCTTTTCGTGGAGATATAGTCAACGGCGTAAAGTTCTTTCCTGTGGGCAAGATACTTTTGGTACAAAGACAAATCAAGCCTGGTCTTGCAGAGCTCAAAGACCAGAGGGAATTCGTTCAAATTCACTTCAAGATTCATATGCCCGGCTCTTTTGACGAAAAGCAAAGAGCTGTTCAGTCTTTTGGCGAAGCCAATGGAATGATACTTTTCCACGTAAGGGTCGTTGTCAGAATACAAAACGTAAGAAACCGGAATCAGTTTTTTCAGTTTCCTAAAATCAAAGTCGGTCTTGTAAAAGGTTTTGTTAATAAGGTCGAACTGCCAGATATTAAGCTTTCTCATAAAAGGGCTGACAAAGATGGCGCTGTCTATTTTCAGATCGTACTTGTCGACTACGTGAAGGATAAAAAGAGGCCCGAGAGAATGACCGACAAAACAAACTTCTTCGCCCTTCTTTATTTTAGGCAGGACCTCTTTGGCGAACACCTTTAGCCAGTTATCCAAAGTTTGGCGTTTGGGAAAACTCTTTGGGCCGTTTTTGCTGACTTCATCCCAGTCCTCAACCGGAAAACGGGGAACAATTACCTTTTGGCCCAAAGCTTCAAGTTTTTCTTTGAGCTCCAGGAACCAGTTCCCTTCTGGGCTCCCGAAAGCTCCGTGGAAGATTACAAATTTCATTTGAAAATATTAAATTAAAATTATGATTTAAAGTCTATCTGTCTATTTCCCGTAAGGCCGGGCCCCGTTGACGCTTATTCTATAAACATCACTTCCAATAAAGCTATTATACTGCCGAGAAACAAAGAGATCAAAAGCCAAACCCACCATTTAATTTTCATATTTACAATTTTCCGAATGTTCAACATCGGGTGTTAAACAGGTTAATAGATTACTTTTTCGCTAAGTATAAAAGATTCTAAAACCTTTTTTCAATCTTGTGTAAACTTAGGAACTAAGTTCCTAAGTCAATATTTAACCTCGGGTGTTAAATAGGTTTATTTCTTTCCCTTTTTGGTTCGGCGACCCTCCAACCGAGTGGCCTGACCCCAGCTCCGCATTTTCTTTATATTGGTTTTTGCCTGATATTTTTTCATATTAAATTTCGTGAGTGGTTGTTAGGGCTTCTTTCAAACGAGTGGTATAAATTTTCTGCTCGTCCGGAGCAAAAAGCGAAAGGATTTCGAAGGTTATTTCCATATCTTTGCCAGAAACCAAAGTTTTACGAATCGCGCAATAACCCAGAACCGTCCAATCCTCTGACAAAAGCAAAATTGCCATATCGGTCGGGTAAATCCGAATATTTGATCTGGAAATAGTATATTGTTTGCCGATTTGAAGATCGTCCGGCTTTACGTCGGATTTTCCTAATCGCAGCATCGTATTTATTTCAACGTGGTAACCCATAGTTTTATATAATTAATGTTTAATCTCGGAGGTTAAACGGTTGAAATTACTTCGAAAAACCTAAACCTCTTTATACATCAAAATATCGTCAACAAATTTACTTCTATGTCTAATTCCTTTAGGTAAACAACCGTATTTTTTAAAACCAAACCTCTTGTGATACATTCTTTGGGCGATCGTATTATTTGCAAAAACACTCAGGTCTATAATCCTCAATTTCTTGATGTTTTTTCTGGCTTCTTCCAAGGTAAGTTTCATCAATAGTTTCCCGATACCCTCATTCCTAAAATTTTTAGCCACAGTCAACCCAAATCTGCCAATATGATCAGTATTTCTGTCTTTTAACCGAACATCGGCTACTCCGACCAATTCTTTGCCATGAAAAGCTAAAAGCTTTACCGCCTCATTTTTTTTCATTTGCGAGAAAAAAGAATCCAAGTATTTTTTCTCGTCTTTGAAAGAAATTAGTTCTCCTTGAAAAATAATAAATGTCTTCTCTTTTGAGAGGGTGTTTATATAATCTAACATAAGCCTGGCATCTTGTTTTTTGGCGTAGCGAATCGTGATTCGCCTATTTTTCTTTGTTTTTCCTGTGAAAATTGTTTTTCCCGGCATCATATGATTTTTCTAATAGCATTTATTGAATATTTAATATCAGAGATTAAACGGGTTAATAGAATCTTGGTTTGATTCCAAGCCCCGCAGCCATTTGATTCTGGTTCGGCTACGCTCACTATAAACTTGCCGAGGTGTCCACTCGCTGCTGGAAAGGACTTTTACAATTCACGAAAAGACGGTGGGCTAATTTGCTGAAGTTGTTTGTCTAATTTCTCTCAATTTCCTCATAGTCATTGGTCCTACAAACCCTGTTCCTTTGGTAATCTTTATGGGGGTAAGGATTTCGCTGGCATATTTTTCTTGAAATTTGATAACAGCTTTTCTGGTGAGGGGCCCAAAATAGCCGGTAATAAAACCTTCGGGATAAATTAATGGATCACTTGCTAATACTCTCTGCAACTCTTTTACATCGTTGCCGCGCAGACCTAAGGTTAGATTCCTCGTGAATGCGGTTGAGGGAGATATTTGGGGATATTGACCTCCTGGGGCAAGAATATAGCTGATCCAAGGACAGAAAACGCCTGCATCAAAATCAACACCATCTCTTTCTACGTCGTTTGGGCTGCCATCGCAGATCTCTATAGATGCCGTGGGCATTATTACTGTTTCAGGTATGAGGTGCCAGCTCCAATTTGTGTTAAAACCGCCATTCCCAGAAGCTATCTGGCCGCTAATGTGTCTGCCGCATCGTGGGTCACCAGGATTTTGTTGGCCATAAGCGTAACAATTCCGAGCTTGCTGAATTGTGGCTTGGTCAGTGACGGACACAATAAACATACGATCACTTCTTTTCTCAACTGGATACATTCCAATTACAAATTTTTCTCCAATAACTGGAGGGGCGGGAGGGACAGTAACCGTCACTGAATCCATAAAATAAGTTCTGGATACTTCCCAGGTAGCCCCAAATCCAAACGCTACCCATATGCGGCTTGATGAACCTGTGTTAATATTCCGGCTATGGCTATATGCTTGCCAACCAGCAACCGTATTTGTGTACCCAACGATAGTAAAATCAGACTCTAACTCTGGATCGGCGGTGCCTATATATGCAACTACGGGCCATTGGGTAACGGGGGTTGCTGCCTCGCTCCAGAGTTGAAAAGAAAGGTCAATAGTTACAGTCGAATTTTGAGGCACCGGGAATGTCTTTTCCATCCAAATTGTACCATCGTCGTTAATGCCGTTGAGAAAACTTTCAAGAGAATAATTGCCATGTTGCGCCTGCTCAGTTGAACGCTCAATACTCCACTCAAATAAACAAGGATGGATCTCTTGTTCGCAATGAATCTCATGATCTGTTTGCCAACCGCCTAAACCGCTTTCAAAACTTTCAAAATAAGGGGGTTGAGTTTCACTGACAACAGTAATGGTAGTTTGAGCGCTGCCGTGTCCGACAACTTCTCCAGAAATTGTATGAGTACCACTGTCCAGTTTAAAATCAGAAGGTTTATGGGTAAATTCCCATTGTCGCGAAGAGCCCGCGGGAATTACTACTGAAGTCAAAAATTGAAGAAAGGCCTTATTTGATGACCAGCGATATTTTCCACCAATGGCATAATCGGCTTGCAATGACGAAGAAAAGGAGAGTGTTTGCGATACGTTAGATGTATTGACAGCTTTTACGGTGATAAAAATATCTTCTCCAACGGTATATTGACTTTTATCGGTTGTAATTTCAACAATAATTCCTGTAGCATTTTGAGCCTCTGCCGTTCCTACAACAAAAACTGAAAATAAAAGAATCGAGAATAAAGAAAATAATACGAAGCCGTGGGATATTTTAGCAAAAGAGAATAGATTTTTAGATATTGTAGTCATGATATTGTTTGGTTAGTTATTCTGATAGGTGACTGTCACCCTAAATTGAGGAATTTCTTTAATTGAAAATATTCATCTCTCTGACCGCTCAATGCCAGCTATCAAATACTTCCATCATTTTTAGACGATCTGCATCTCCATCATATTCTGCGCCGAACCACGCATCTAAAATGCTATGAACGGTGCTTTTCTCTGATTCCCATCCTACCAGGCACACAACATTACAGTTGTCGTAAACTCTTGACCACTCCGCCACCTTAGTGTTCGTTGCCAAACAGGCTCGAATGCCGCTAAACCTATTCGTTCCTATCTCTACGCCAACCCCGGCGCCACAAGAAAGTATGCCTTTATTTTCTCTATTCTCACGAATTTTGGCCACAACTTTAGGAATCATATCTTCAAGTCTCATGTCTTCCGTTTCGGTTTTTATTCCCAGGTTATCATAAGGAATATTGCGTGACTTGAGGTATTCTTCAACGAACTTTATGGCCTTAAAACCGTGTTTGTCTGCAGCAATATAAATCATAGTTGCGGGTAATGGACGACGTTAGAACCTGTTTTATAAGCACAAATTAGTATTTTGAGATACTATTTCTATCACTAGAGAATACATCTGGGCATTTTAGTTTACTTCACTCTTTTGAAAATAAAGATTTAGTGTAGCCAATGTAACGCCGCAAAATATCTTTCCCTGTGCTATTATTTCTTTTACTTCTTTTTTTGTATACCATTTTCTGTTTTTAATCTTTTTTTTATCACCTTCACTTTGAGGACTAAACTTAATCTTAGAATCACCTTTTGCTAGAACAGCAACGACATTAAAACAAAAAAATGCTGTATTTGCGTTAATTATACCTAATTGCTCTAAATCATTCTCCCTTATTTCTAAGCCTGCCTCATCTTTTATCTCCGTTATTGCCGTATTTTGCCAAGTTCCCTCGCTAAATCCCCTAATAGTTTCTATACTACCTCTTCCTAAATGATCGAAGGGAATATATAAATTACCCTTCTTTATTTCTGGACAATTCTCTTTCGGAGCTGCTGGTCTTTCTTCAGTATGAAGATAAATTTTTTCTCTTTTTTCATCAATTAAAACAACTACTACACTGCCAGTTGGTTGAATATAAGCTAGCTGATCATAGTTTCCTATGGTATTCGCGACTATCTCAACCCTTCCGAAGTCGGGATTCTCTAAAATCAATTCTTCTCCGTTCTCTTTTTTTACACTCCATCCCATTTTTATACTCTCTTTGCAATCTTTTATTTTTTTAAACATATATCGATAATAATTTTTAATCTCTTTGGTCACTGAGATTTTATTCTTTTTTACTGCGAGGCTTGGATTCGAACCAAGATGACGACTTTCAGAGAGTCGCATCCGACCGTTAGATGACCTCGCAAAAATATGCTACTTCTCCAAGTACTTTCTGACGGCAACCAGACTGGAAACTGTTCCTAAAACCATGCCGGTCAAAACCTGAAAACCAAAAATTAAAAAGAAATTCTCTAAGAAATAGTTAAACAGGTTAAAGCCGCCGGTCAAACTAAAGATTTTTGGCGCCAAAAAATAGCTCAAAGCCGGGAAGACTATCAATGTCGCCGTAACGGCCAAAATTCCGCAGATAATCCCTTGAACGACAAACTGCCCGCTGATGAACCAATTGGAAGCTCCGACCAGCCTCATAATGCCGATTTCTTCCGAAGAATTGTAAATCGCAAGGCGAATGGTAACAAAAGTAATCGAAAAAGCAACCAAAGCCAGAATGAGGGCTAATATCAAACCCGTTCTCTCAAAACTAGCTTTCAGGGAATAAAACTTTTCGATCACCGGCTTTCTCTGGTAAAAATCGATTTTGTTGACCAAGCTCTCAAAACGACTCTCGCCCAGGAACTGACTGACTTTCTCGTAATCCAAGGCTTCCGAGGCGCTGATGTTCAAAGAAGCTAAAAAGGGATTGTCGCCGACTTCTTCCAGCGCCTGGGTGATAATGTCGTCGTACTGGTGCCTTTCTTTGAATTTTTCCAGAGCCTCTGCCGGAGAAACATAGGTTACCTTCCTCACTCCCTGGATTTCCAGCAGCAAATCCTTGGTCTTGAAAATCTCTTCTTCAGGCACTCCTTCTTTAAAATAAACGGAAATATCCATCTTTTTCTCCAAAGACATCAACAGGAAATCCGTCACTCCCTTGAAAATGAAAATCGACGTCAGTATGGAAATCGTCAAAAACATGACAAAGATCGTAATTGTCGACAAGCCCTGGCTCCTTTTAAAACTCAGCCAGCCGTTTATTAACACTCTCTTAAAAGAAATCAACATGTTTAAATGATATATTTTCCGACTTTGTCATCTTTAATCAGCTTGCCTCTTTCCAAACTAATGACTCTCTTTTCAAGATTATTAACGATATCCTGGTCGTGAGTGGCCAAAATCACCGTCTCCCCAAGCTCATTAATCTTGAGCAATAATTTGATAATATCCCAGGTATGATAAGGGTCAAGGTTGCCGGTCGGCTCGTCGGCAATAATTAAATCTGGCCGATGAATCAGGGCTCTGGCGATAGCCACTCTTTGCTTTTCTCCGCCGGAAAGCTCAAACGGGAAATGTCCGGCCCTGTCTTCCAAACCGACTATTTTTAGGGCTTTAGGCACCTCGTTTTTTATCTGGGAATCCTGGGCGCCGACCACTTCCAAGGCATAGGCAACGTTTTCAAAAACGGTTTTTTTGGGCAAAAGCTTGTAGTCCTGGAAAACGACTCCGATATGCCGCCTTACTCCCGGCAGATCCTTTTTTTTAACCTTGTTGACTTCAAGATTTCTGATTATGTCCCGGTCGTCCTTAAAGCTGAAAAAAATTCTGCCCGAAGTCGGCCTTTCCTCGCCGATCAAAAGCTTGACTAGTGTAGTTTTGCCAGCCCCTGATCTCCCGGCTATCAGGACAAACTCTTTTTCCTTGATTTCAAAAGAGATGTCTTTTAAGGCTTCTGTCGGCTTTGAATGCAGATTGTTGGCCGGATAGGTTTTGGTTACTCCTTGGAATTTTACCATTTTCTCAACTTGATTTCAGCTTCAATAAATTGATCCAGCTTTCCGTCTAAGACTCCTTCGGTGTCGCTGGTTTCAACCTCGGTTCTCAAGTCTTTGACTAGTTTATAGGGATGAAGGACGTAAGAACGGATCTGGTTTCCCCAGCTGGCCGATTTTTTCTCGCCTCTAAATTCTGCCTTCTTTTCTTCAATCTTATCCTCTTCAAGTTTGAGCAATTTTGAAGCCAGCATTGCCATCGCTTTTTTCCTATTGTCTCCTTGCGATCTTTCAACCTGGCAGGCGGCGACAAGACCTGTTGGCAGGTGGGTAATCCTGACCGAAGTCTCCCTTTTATTGACGTTCTGGCCGCCGGGACCCGAGGCCCGGTAAAACTCTATTTTCAAATCCTCCGGCCTAATTTCGGACTGTTTTTCGTCCTCTATTGCCGGAGTCACCTCAACGCTTACAAAAGAAGTGTGCCGCAAAGACTGCGAGGAAAAAGGAGAAATCCTTACCAAGCGGTGGATCCCCGTTTCCCCTTTCAGCAAGCCGTAGGCGTTCCTTCCTTTTATCTCAAGGGTCGCTGACTTGGTTCCAATTCTGCCTTCCGGCCCTCCGGCTTCGCCAAACGACTGTTCTAAAATCCTTGTCTGCCAAAACCTAGACTCGCAATAGCGCTGATAGATGCGCAAAAGCATGGTCGCCCAATCCTGGCTGTCCTGGCCTCCGGCTCCGGCAAAAATTGAGAGGATGGCGTCATGGCTGTCGTATTTCCCAGAAAGAAAAACCTCTAATTCTTTTCTCTTAATTTTTTGTTCAAGGCTGGAGACTTTTTTCTCCAGCTCCAGAACCAATGCCTGGTCCTGACCGAAAGCCTTGTCCATCTCAACAGCTTCTTTGATTTCAGCCTCCAGCCCCTCCAAGGCGGCGACCTCTTGTTTTAAGGCCGAGAGTCTCTGGAGGATTTCCTTTGCCCGATCTCCGTCTTTCCAGAAATCCGGTTTAAGAGAAATTTCTTCTAGCTCTTTAATCTCCTCCCTGTTTTTAACTAAGTCAAAGACAGTCCGCCAGCTGGCGGTATTTAACCTCCAAATCTTCGATTCTGTCTTTCAAAATCTTGGCCACAAGCAAAAATTAGGTTTTCTGGCTTAATTCTACCAAAAAACTCAAAAAAAACAACCACTTGAAATAAATATAGAACCGTGCTTAAATTGGGACGAAAGGAGGCTGTTATGTCATACTCGCTAGTTGCCGTCCTACTCCCCTGCCATTGTAAGTACTGTGGCGAAAAAACTGCGGCGTGGAAAACGGTTTGCGATAAGTGGTACTGCCAGCGGCAAAACAACCGTGGAAAATCTGCTGCTTACTGTACCATTCACGGGAAACGACTCGTAACCCCCAATTACTTCATCATGGATCTGGGCGGACTGGTAGACATCTTCCCCGGGCCCCACTGCCCGGAGAAGGATTGCAACGAATAGGAGGCGATCGGACACAAAGAAAAGGCTGACGATTGAACGTCAGTCTTTTCAATTTTTAGCTTAATATCCGTCTTAGAACTATTCTCCACCTTTTCGCCAAAAATCTACAATTTTTCCCCTTCTCTGAACTAAATGACGACTCCATTGACGACTGTCGTCAACGAAGCTAAAAACCTTTTGCCCCTGACTTAAACCAAGAAAAAGAATACAAAGCTTACGGAAATGACAATCAGGACCGCCAAAAGCAGCTTTAAAGTAAATTTCCGGCTTCCCTGAATAAAAGAATAGAATGTCTTGCTGAGAAGATTACTGGCATTAACAGCCACCAGAGTGAGCAGGGCCATTTCGTAAGTGATACTGGCTCCGGCCGACTCGGCCAGGTTAATGACAATTGCGTCTATGCCCGTAAACGAAGCGATAATCGAGCTCAAAAGAAAGCCGGCTTGGCCGAAAAAAGCCAAAGATGCTTTGGTAACAATCTTCACTAAAACCAATATCAGGGCGAATCTTAAAGCCGGTTTGAAAGAAAATAGTTTTACCCCCGCCAGCTGTCCTTCCGCCTCCGGCACGCTCTCATTGGGCTGCTTTCTGGCAAATGAATAATAGAAAAGCCCGACAATAAAAGCAGAAATGGCAATGACAAAAAGCGTAGAGGTGATATATACCAGCCAGCCGCTGTTCAAGGGAGCGACCAGAATGAAAATCTGGAGAAAGCTCATTAGGTTGGCAAAGACGGCCAGAGCCACCAATTGATCCGTCCGGCTTTCTTTCTTGCTTTGCTGGGCAAGAGAGATTGTCGTCGAGGTGGAAGAAATGAACCCGCCGATCAGGCTGGTGACGAGCTTTCCTCTTTTTGGGCCGGCAAGCTTGCCGAGCAGGTACCCGAAAACGTCAATGCCGGTGATCAAGGCGACGATGAACCAGAGCCTGAACGGATTGACAATCTCCAGCGTCTCCAATAATCCCAGTTGAACGTGATAAGCGCTGAGAATGGTTTTTACCGCCGGAATGTCTGTCAGGTAGTAGGCCTGATTTGGAAGAAAAGGAAGAACCACCAGAGCGATGATGGCAAAACTTAAAAACCCGTTGATTTCCTCTTGATTGATTCCCAAGGTCAGGCGCTGGGTCTTTTCCTTCAAAGACAAAATCAGGGTCAAAACAATGGTCAGGGCGATAACTAACTGGACAGGAAAAATCTCGGTGACCACGAAAAAACCGATCAGAAAAGAATAAAGAGCGGCCAGCTCGGTAGTCAGGCCGACGGACTTGGTCAAAACGCCGCCGACAACATAATAGGCTAGAATAAGGGCAAAAAAGGCAATAGCGGTGATCAAGAAAAGAGTGATGTTGCCGCTGATGCTCAAATAACCGGAGATGGCTCCGAAAAGGGAAATCAAAGAAAAAGTCCTCAAGCCCCCGAGTCCGCCCGCGGAAACCTTTTCCTGGCTAAACTCTTTTTTCCTGACCGGCTCTCTCTCAATGCCGATAATGGCTCCGAGAAAAATAGCCAGAAGCAGTTTTAAAGGGAAAGACAAATGGATCATTATTCTATTATAACCAAGGTTTCTTCAGTTTGTCGATATTGTCAATAACAATCCAACTGGACATAGCTCCAAAACCGTCCTTGTTAACTTCAAACGGCTCTACCCGCCTGGGGTCTTTAAGAAAAATCAACAGACAATAATTTTTATTCTTAAACATCTTATAATACTTATCGATCTCGTCTAAACCGAGGCCGTCTTTTGAGCCATACTTCAAAAGAATTTCTTTGACTTTGGTTGGTGTTAAATCTGAATACTGAAAAACGTCAGAAACCTTCGCCCTTGCGGTAACTGGCTTGCCAGAATCCTTAAAATAGACTGTATCCTCTTTCTTAATCTTGCCCCAGGGAGAATATCTGTTTTTGTACCAACGGGATTCTATTGTTTTTTCCTTTCTCAGAATCTTTGGAAGCAATCCCCAAGATCTTTTCATTATCGCTAAATGATCCATATTATATCAATATATCAAAAGATCGTTTCTCTGACGATCAAGTTGACTCATCCAGACAGCTTTTGGGGTTTTATTATCAAATAAAATACGGCCTCTGCCAAAATCTTTGGCAATAAGGCCGTATTTCACGAAAGGTTCAAATTTCAAAAAGAACAAGTCGCCTCCGATCTCTGTTTGAGTAATGCCTGTTCGGCCTCATTGGCCGGTCGGCGATGCTCGTTGGGGTGCAAACTGCACTCCAGGTAAGAGTCGCTTCAGTGCCTGGCCAAACAAAGAGTGCCCTTCGAATCGCCTTCGCAGAGGGGGCACCCATTGCCCTCCACGAGAGTATCTGACAATATAGCCATAATCCACCTCCAGGGTCTTTTTAGCATTAAAAGAGGTCTTGTCAAAATAGCAAAACGCCTTAGATAGCATTGAAGCTTAAAACTGAGACGTGCCTCTTGGTTAACTTTAAACCATTATGGATAAATATCTTTCCAATCCTTTTTTAAGAATCCTGATGGCCTGTTTGAGCTTTGAGGAAGAAAGGACAAAGGCAATTCTTATCTCGTCTTTGCCAAGATTTTTCGTGGCATAAAAACCAGAACCCGGCGCCACCAGCAGGGTTTTTCCCTTAAAAGAGAACTCTTTCAAAAGCCATTCGGCAAAATGGTCGGTGTCTTTGATCGACAGTTTTAGAATCGCATAGAAAGCCCCTTTTTGCCTTGAGCAGAGAATATTGGGGATCTTTTCAATCTCTTTAAAAACCGTATTCCTTCTTTTCTGATATTCTGCGGCAACTTTTTTAGTATATTCCCGGCAATGCTCTAAAAGAGGAACCGCCGCCAACTGCTCAATCATGGGAGCAGAAAGACGAGCCTGGGCAAACTTTGTCGCTCCCTCGATCACTTCTTTATTCTTTGAAGCCAAACAGCCGATTCTTAAGCCGCAGGCATTGAATCTTTTGGATAGGCTGTCCAGCAAGATCACTCTGTCGCGGATATCTGCAAAAACCATCATCGAACAATGAATTTTGCCGTCATAAACAAACTCGCGGTAAGTTTCATCTGACAAAATGAAAAGGTTGTGTTCTTTGGCAATGTCGGCAATCATCCTCAATTCCTTTTTCCCGTAAACAGTTCCTGTGGGATTATTGGGATTGCAAATCAATATGCCCCGCGTCTTTTTATTAATCTTTTCTTCAATCGCCTTTTTACTGGGCAGATGAAATCCGTTTTCGGCAAAAGTCGTCAAAGGCGCCAGCCTGATTCCCGCCATCGAAGCATAGCCGTTGTAGTTGGCATAAAAAGGTTCAAAAACAATAATTTCCTCCCCCGGACTGCAAATTGCGGCGAAAGCAAATAAAATCGCTTCGCTGCCGCCGACGGTGACGATAATTTCAGAAACATCAAAGCTAATCCCTGCGCTCTTATAATACTTCTGCCAGGCAACCCTTGTCTCAAGTATCCCGGACGAAGGCGTATAAGCTAAAATCTTGCCGTCAAAAGACCTGATTTCTCTTAAAATTTCCTTGGGAGTCGGCAAATCCGGCTGGCCGATATGAAGCTCAAAAACCTCAATCCCTCTCTTTTTAACCTCTTCCAAAAGCGGCACGAATTTCCTGATCGGCGAAAACTGGGTTTCCTTTGCTCTTTTAGAAATATTCAAGATTCTTCCTGCCATAATCTAATATTTTATCAGGAATCCGCAACTCTGAACAGGAGTTGCTTGACCGATCCTCAAAAAATAAAACCGCGTTCCTTTTGAAGAACGCGGTTCGAGGCGATGGGGGCTAAGGCAGAGGAGAATTAGAGAGCAGAATAAAGCTTCCGGATGTCGATGTCAACGTAATCAACGCAATATCCGCCAACGCGCAGAATATTGATCTGCGCTTCTTCCGGCACGAAATCGCCGCAATCGACACAGCCACGGACTCTTTCTGCAGCTGCTATCAGCTGGTTAAAAGTCATGGCGCTACCCCTGCCAAAACGGTAAATTAGTCCGTCAACCGTCACCTCTTGCCCCGCTGTCACTTTTTTCAACATGTGTTGTGCCTCCTTTCAGAACTGAAACAAACTGTGGATGGAAAAGGTCTTACTCCCCCAGAGCCGGAGGAGAGATTCGAACTCTCGACTTGCTGTTTACGAAACAGCTACTCTACCACTGAGTTACTCCGGCTGATAATTTACTTCTGTCATCCTAGCAAAAATGGATTAAAATTGTTAGATTAGAAATGTTATGAATTATCTCAAAAAAATCAAGGTTAAAGGAAAAACCATGCGTTTTCCGATTTACTGCCCCGACGCCACTAGGGCCGTCATCCGGAGTCTGGACAGCCAGGACTTGATCGAGGCGGGTATCGAGAACCCGATTTTCAACCCCTACTATTTAACGTCTTGGTTCTAATTAACGGCTTTCCCCTAACGGAATATCACTATGCATTTCTGTGCCAACAACGAGAAATCGCGGAGAGTAATATAGTTGTCGCAAACCACGTCTGCTTTCTTGCAGCTTCCTGTCGCTTGCTTGCCAAAACAGCTTCTAAAGAAGGATCCATCAGTCTTATTTGCCTTACCGTCGCCATTTAGATCGCAAGAAAGCTCAGGGCAAAATATCGAAGGGCATTTATTGGCCAACATCGAGAAGTCGAGTAAGGTCACGGAGCCATCGCAAACAACATCTGTTCTGCGGCAAGCGCCGAGAGGCGACTCTTTTCCATAACAGCTTTGCATGAAAGAATAATCGGCAAAGTTAACCTGTCCGTCTCCGTTTAAGTCGCAGTCTAATTTAAGGCAGATTCCGTCAGCAGCCAAACGCCTCTCGTTATATTGATAGGTCGGCCACTGAAGATTAAATTTACGGTAATTCTTCGTCTCTCCAAGGTCATAAACGCGCAGGGGCGCGCCAAAAGGAGCGTTGATTATCAACTCCAGATGGTTGTCGCCATCGATGTCACCCACGCTCGGCGCGTCAAATAAGAAAGATGATGAAAAAGGAAAATAGAATTTAATCAAACCCTTGTCTAGGACCCCCAACGAAGGAGGATAAGATTGGGAAAAGTAAATTTCCGGTAGGGTATCGCCGTCAGCGTCGCCAGTCACGAAATTCAAAACATTGCTCTGGTTATAAAATGGCCAGCCGGTTAATTGGTTTCCGTCACGGTCAAGGATCCAGATTCCGTCCGCATCACTGGTAATGATATCTTTTCGACCATCGTTGTTCAAATCGGAAACAATTGGAACGGGAAAGTTAACGTTAAAGCCACCTATCCCGATTGTTTTCTTCCAGAGCAAGGTTCCGTCTGGCTTGTAAACAGCGATGTCTGTATTAGTCTCGGTGGGCATGCCGGCAGAAGACTGGTATTGAGTAATCAATTCCTGAATTCCGTCGCCGTCCAAATCACTAATGGTTGCTGACGGAGTTGACTGGTTAAAAGCAGGGATATTAAAGGTGGTAATTTGGTTGCCTTGATAGTCGAGAACAAAGACCTGACCCTGATGATTAATGGCCAAGACTTGCAATTGATTGCTTTTCGGATTAATAAACTTACCGGCATAAACTGAATTTTCGAAATCGCCGGCCAAGGTCTTCGGCCAGCCAGAATTCAAAGGAGAACCAAAGCGGTCTAAAACATAAACTTTGTCAGCCGCCATTAGAATTTCATAGCTGCCATTGCCGTCAATGTCTTCTACTCTGAAGGGCGCCATTCTCGTCCAAAATCCAGTATAGGTAAAACTAAAAGGCCAATTGTCGCCAATATATTCTGAACCGGAAGAAGAAAATATCCTTATTTTTTTATTTTGAGAGTAGGTCTTATTCTCCGTCATTATTAAAATCTCTTTACCCGGAAGATTGGGGATTATGTCGGCGACTATCGGAGAACTAGCCAGGTAAGCGAGCTTTTCGTCGCCCAGACTAATCGTGCTTTTTAAGCTGCCATCAGATTTTAGAATATAAACCCTACCAATCACTGAGGGGATAATAACTTCTTTTCGGCCATCGGCATTTATATCAGCCACGGTCGGCATAAAATCAAAACTCCCAGCCGGGTCAAAAAAACTCCATTTAACTGGCGGCGTTTTAGAAACCACCAAGCGATCTTCGGCCTCCGGCACTTCTGGACTATTGCTCAAAACTCTCAAACGAAGAGTATTATCGCCGTAAGGCAGAGAACTGATGTTAACAACGAGTGTTTCAGGAGTCTGTTTCGGAGTAGAATCTTCTTCAAGAGTCGTCCAGATTGTCGGTTCCAAACCAATGCCTAATTCTAAAACCCAGTGGGAAAAATAATTACCGAAAGCAATAAAGGTAATCTGCGCTTGATCGCCGTCAACGACAAAATTATCCGGTTTTTGAATTCTGGCAACGTTAAACTTACCACCCGTCGACATTGCCCTGCCAATATCGAGACGGCCATAGCCTCTTTCTTTGGTCCAGATTTTTTCGTCTGGCTTAAAAGCCGAGGTACGCAAAATGCTCCGAATCTCTTCCGAGGTCAAAGAACTATTCTGTCCCAAAAGCAGGGCAACGCTCCCAGTAACGAAAGGAGCGGCCATTGAGGTGCCTGCCTGACGCAAATAATCATTGTCTATCGTTAGACTAGAACTTCCTGTCCCGCCGGCTCTCAAGGACAAAATATTCCTGAAACCATCTCCTCCAGGGTTAGATGATCTAGAGTTTCCTCCGGGAGCAATAAAATCAATGCCAATGATATTGGAAAAGTCGCTCGTTTGGTCAGCGACGTCAGAAGAACCTACCGACAGAGAATTCCGGTAGCTAGCTGGAATGAAGCGGCGGGAATCAGCACCGTTATTGCCAGCCGCCGCCACAAAAATCACACCCAGGGAATTAACGTAATCCACCGCCTCTTTTAATGTTTGGCTTGATCCTATCCCTCCCCAACTAGCATTGATTACTTTTGCGCCGTTATCCCCGGCAAAACGAACCGCCCTGGCTAAGTTATTTATGGTACCAGCGCCGTTGTAATTCAAGCCCTTTATTGCCAAAATTTGGCTATTGCTGACGCCGGCCATACCAATTTGGTTGTTTTTAACGGCGGCGATGATGCCGGCGACGTGCGTTCCGTGACCATTGTCATCAATAGGATTATTATCATCATTGACGAAATCGTAACCCTTGATGACGCGACCTTCCAGCTCCGGGTGATTATAATCAACGCCGGTATCAATAACCGCGACGACAACATTTTGACTGCCGGAGTCCTTATCCCAGGCCGGTTCAATGTTGATTTTTTTCAATCCCCATTGGTAATCATAAGAGGGGTTCCAACCGCCAGAGCCTGCCGGCAATGCTCGCTCTGGTGCCGGCGGCTGCTGGTCAAGATAATAAGGATCGTTGATCGCCGTGGCTTCTAAAATAAAATTGGGTTCGGCGTATTCAATCTCGGAACTCTGGTTTAAAAACTGCAAAACTGCTATGACCGAAACGTCTTTGCTGAAAATAATCCTGTAGTTCCTGGAAATATCAATGCTTGAAACCTTCTTTATTTTTGGAGAGAAGTTTTTCTTAAAAACCTTGTCAATGGTTTTTATCGGAAAACGTTCGTGCAACTTAACCAGCACTTTTGGAGAATCCTGCCGATCAATATCTTCAAAAGAAACCGGGGCTTTGTCGAAACCTACTCCGCGGGACAAAGCTTGAGAGCTTGGTTTTAAAACGGCTGCCTTGGCTTTAAATTTCACCAAAATTTCACCTTGAACATAATCTCCGCCCGTTTTTTTGCTTGTCTTGCCAGTAACGGTAGAGAGCTGAGACGAATCTATCTTGGCGCCGGTCGTATCTAATCCGGTTAAAACTCTAATGCCGTTTCCTCCCTCAGCCAAAAGATTGACGCCGCTATCCTTAAATACAAAGTTTAATATTTGATTAGAAATTGCCGCTTCTTTAGTCAAAGACCGCCTACCCATCAATTGAACCTCGGTAATCGATAAAACAAGCAGGGAAACTATCAAGGCGGAGAAAACAAAAGCTATAACGAATGACTTAAGGTTAAGTTTGGGCACAATTTTGGCTTTTTAAGTATTATTATATCTATAATTACAATATCATTTTGATACTAGCTGTAAAAGATCCTTATTCAAAAGAAGTTATGAGCAACCTCCTTCATCCTAGCAAAAATAGACTGAAACTGCTAGATTTAATCAGAGATGAAATATTTAAGACAACTAAAAATAAAGGGGAAACTAATGCGTTTCCCGATCTACTGCCCCGACGCCACTAGGGCCGTGGTCCGATCGCTGGACAGCTGCGACTTGCGAGAAGCCGGCATTGAAGGTCTGATTTTGAATCCTTACCACTTGGCATCCCAGCCCGGAATTGATGTTGTCAGAAAATTCCAAGGCATCAAACGATATATGAACTGGCCCGGCTTTGCCATTACCGATTCTGGCGGCTGGCAATTATTATCCTTGGTCTATAAAGACCCGAGATTCGGAAAAATAAGCGACAAGGGCGTGATTTTCTACAAGGACTCTTTGGGCAGGAATAAAAAATGGCTTTTCACCCCGGAAAAATCAATCCAAACCCAAATGGACCTTGGCGCAGACATCATTATCTGCCTTGACGACTGCCCGAGCAAAAAAGCCACCCGAAAAGATTATGAAACGAGCGTCCGTCGGACGATCATCTGGGCTAAAAGATGTAAAGAGGAATTTCAAAAACAACTGAAAACGGAGGAGACCGGGGCTCCTCCGTCTCGGTTCCAAAGGACTCGACCGTTGCTTTTTGCCGTGGTCCAGGGCGGATCAGATAAAAACCTCCGGGCCGAATGCGCCAGGGAATTGGTCAAAATCGAATTTGACGGCTACGGCTGGGGAGGCTGGACCGCCAAGAAGAAAGGCGGACTAAATATTAATATCGGCAAATTCATTGTTTCGCAACTGCCCAAAGATAAGCCGAAATTCGCTTTAGGCGTGGGTTATCCTTGGGATATTATTGATTGTGTAAAAATAGGCTACCATATTTTTGACTGCGTTTTGCCAACAAGAGACGCTCGCCACAAACGGCTTTATGTCTGGACCAAAAACCCCGACCGAACCAATGTTTTGAAAACCGATTCCCGAAAGTTATTTCGTTTTTTCTATCCCGACAAAGCCAAACACCGGAACGATCAAAAGCCGGTCGACAAATTCTGCGACTGCCGACTTTGCCAAAACTATTCCCGGGCTTACCTAAACCACCTTTTTAAAATTGGGGATTCCCTTGCCTGGCGCCTGGCCACCATCCATAACCTGAGAGTTTATTCCAGACTGATCCAATTGTTGAGAAAACGTATCGGATAAAAATAGTGTAACGAGGGAGAGAGAGATTACGCGCCATAATAAATTTCCGTAATAAGATTGCCATGGCTGAATTAATACGAAATGAACTCGTTAAAAGAATCTCGGTGGCCAAAAAATATCGGCCGGTTTATCTGAAAACCGTTGAAAGAATTGTTTCAGTTTGCGCTGCCAAATACCCCGAAAAACAAGTTGAACAAAAGGCGCGCAATCTTTTGCACCAAATTTGGAGCGTTTATTTCCCAATCCGGCCTGATTTTAAAAAATTATTGAAAAAACTTAAAGAAAACGCCAAAAATATGAGAGGCGTTGGAGGTCCGACCTCCCACGTTTTAAACTCTCAAAAAATTAAAGAAGCGGTTTCGCCCCTGTTAAAACTTCAGTCTTCCACTAAAGAAAGGATTCCCGTTTTAGATGATTTCTATAAAGAGATTTTTAAGGTCACCGGCCAGCCTAAAACAATTATTGATCTTGGCTGCGGCTTGAATCCTTTATCTTGGCCATGGATGAATCTGCCCGAAAACTGCCATTATCTTGGCTTTGATATTGATAAAGAGCAGAACGACTTTCTAAACAATGTCTTCAAACTTGCCGGCCCCAAACGATTTCGAGCAAAACTAGGCGACATATTGGTTGATAGATCGCCGCGGGCCGACGTCATTTTCCTGTTAAAACTCCTGCCCTTATTAGAACACCAACAAAAAGGTATTTCTCTTGATATTCTAAAAAGAATGCCTGCCAAGTTTTTGGTCGTTTCTTTTCCAACAAAAACTATCTCTGGCAGACAAAAAGGCATGATTGACTTTTATTCAAAACAATTCCAGGATCTAATTAGAAACGAACCCTGGGAAACCGAAAAAATCCTTTTCCCAACTGAATTGGTATTTGTCATCAAAAAATGAGCAAAAAACATTCACTCTCAAAAAGCTTTGCCTATGCTTTCGAAGGATTGGGCGCCGCCTTCAAGAACCAACCCAACTTTAGGATTCAGGCGGTTATAGCTATTCTCTCTTTGTTTCTAGCAACAGCTCTAAAACTTTCTTGGCTGGAAATGAGCATCCTCATTTTAACCGCCAGCACCGTCCTGATTCTCGAACTAATTAATACAGCCCTGGAAGCCCTAGTGGATTTAGTCAGCGAAGAAATAAAACCTAAAGCAAAAATAGCCAAGGATGTTTCAGCGGCAGCAGTTCTGTTATCCGCCATCTTGTCTGTAGTTGTGGGAATCTTTCTTTTTCTGCCAAAACTCTTTAAATTATGGTCATAAAAACATGGATAACGCCCCTTTAGCTGACAAAGTAAGGCCGAAAACCCTGAATCAAATTATTGGCCAAGAACATTTGATTGGACCGAATAAACCTTTGCGGCTGGTAATTGAAACCGGCCGGCTTTTTTCAATGATTTTCTGGGGGCCGCCGGGTTCAGGCAAAACCACCTTGGCGCGAATTATTGCCAGTCAGACTAAAGCTCATTTCGTTGGATATTCAGCCGTGGTTGCCAAGAAAAGCGATGTCTTAAGGGTCGTTGAGGAAGCCAGGGAACGGTTAAAACTAAACCAACAAACCATCCTTTTCATTGACGAAATTCACCGCTTTAACAAAGCCCAGCAAGACGCTTTCTTGCCCTATGTCGAAGACGGCACTATTATCCTCATCGGCGCCACCACGGAAAACCCGAGCTTTACCGTTATTAGTCCCCTGCTTTCAAGATGCCGGGTTTTTGTCTTGAACGAATTAAGCGAAAAAGATCTGGCAAAAATTGTTAATACCGGCGCTAAAGAATTAAAGGTTAAGCTTTCGCCCGACGCCCGCGACTTTATCGTTAGATTTGCCAACGGCGACGCCAGACAGGCATTGAATCTTTTGGAGGCTGGCGTCCGGCTTTACAAGAACCCGACCTTAGACAACCTAAAGAACGCGTTACAGAGCAAGTTTTTAAGGTATGACCGGGCTGGCGAAGAGCATTACAACACCATTTCCGCGCTCATTAAATCAATGCGCGCTTCCAACCCCGACGCCGCCTTGTATTATCTGGCACGGTTGGTGGATTCAGGTGAAGATCCGCTTTTCATTGCCCGGCGAATGGTTATTTTCTCTTCCGAAGACGTAGGCTGTGCCCAGCCAACCGCTTTAGTCGTTGCCAACGAAGTTTTCAGAGCCTGCCAAGAAATCGGCTATCCGGAATGCGCCATTAACCTGGCTCACGGAGTCGTGTATTTGTGTCAGGCGAAAAAAGACCGCAGCTCTTACAACGGCCTTTTTGCGGCTATGGAAGACGTAAAAAAATACGGCAACCTACCCATTCCTTTAAAATTAAGGAATCCGGAAACCAAGCTGATGAAAAGCTTAGGTTACGGCAAGGGCTACGAAAAATACGACCCGGGCAACCTCCTACCCGACCAGCTCAAAAACAAAAAATATTACCTTAAACCATGATCCTTGTTAACATTGCGTACGCAATGTTAACGAGGATTTAAACTGAAGATAAAGTTGAGAATAAAAAATAATGAACAAAATAAAAATTGGAAAAGTGAGCGCTTGTCTGAGAAAGGATCCGGTCATGAGGAAACTGATTGGAAAACACGTCCTTCCAGAGCTTGAACTAAAAAAGAATCTCTTTGCCGCCCTGACTTATGAAATAATCGGTCAACAATTATCGGGAAAAGTCGCTAGAGTCATCTACAAAAGATTTCTCGATCTTTTCGGAGGAAAGCTTCCAAAACCAAAGCAGGTCCTAAAAATCAGCGATAAAAAATTAAGGAGCTGCGGCTGTTCCTGGGCAAAAGTCAAATACCTCAAATCATTGGCTGAATGCATAGAAAACAACCAACTCAACCTTAAGTCCCTCCACAAACTTCCCGATGAAGAGGTCTACGAGCAGCTTTTGAAAGTTAAGGGCATTGGCCCATGGACCGCAGAAATGTTTATGATTTTTACGCTCCACCGGCCAGATGTTTTTTCTGTCGGCGATCTGGGACTGAGAACTGCTGTTTCTCGCCTTTATGGTGTACGACGGGATAATTTAAAGAAAATTGAAGAAATTTCCAAAAGATGGCAGCCTTTTCGCAGTTTCGCCTGCCGCTATCTCTGGAAAAGTCTTAATAAAGAATAGTTAAATAAATACTCGTTAACGCTGCCATAGCAGTTTTAACGAACTTTTTAAAATGATTGAAACTAGCCCGGTTTTTGAGAAAATAAAAAAACTGCTTGATGAAAATGGCATCGCTTACCAGCTTTTTGAACACGAGCCGGTTTATACTTCAGAACAAGCCGCCCAAATCAGAAATACTAAAATGTGCCAGGGCGCTAAAGCGATTATCTTCAAAGCAGATGATAAGCCCGTTTTAATTGTTGTCCCGGGCGACCGGCGCGTTGATACTAAGATCTTCAAAAAACTCTACTATATCAAAGATCTGCGGCTTTTGACCGCAGATGAAGTGAAAGAATTAACCGGCCTGGAAATCGGCGCTATTCCTCCTTTTGGCAGCGCTATAAATCTGAAAATCTATTGCGACCAAGCAGTTTTTGAAAACGAAGAGATTGTTTTCAACGCCGGCGCCCACACCAAATCAGTCAAAATGAAATCAAAAGATTTCGAAATCCTAGAAAAACCGGCCATTGGCCATTTCTGCGTTTAAATAGGAAATCCCCCAAAAAGATTTTTAACTCATTCACCAGTTTTTTAAATTTACGAAATTTACACGATCGCCTGAATTTCGTAAGACTATGTTTTTCTCCTATCTTTCCCGAATAAATTATGACGATAAACCTACGATCGTGAGTTTATCGTAAGTTTAATTTTTAGGGTCTAAATCATTTTCTACCGGTTTCAAGTTTACGCAAAGTTTCACGGACGGCGATCTTGGGCAGACCGCCCTGATTTTTCTTCAAGTAAGCGGCGACTTCCTTTTTGTGATGTTTTGTTAAACTCCGCAGCAGCCAAGAAATCGCTTTGGTGATTAAAACACGCTTTTCGCTTTTTAGCTTCTCAATATTAGCAAAGGTCATTTTGGCTAACCTCGGATCAGCTGACTCCCTTGTCGATTTTGTTAATAAGACCAAAGAGGCGCGGCGTTTATGAATATTTTTATCTTGGAAAAACTTTTCCAAAAGCGCTTTCCACTCCGGCCAGCGATTTAAAATCAATTCTGCCCCGAAATTCGCCTGGCACAAAGAATCAACCTCGCACCAACCGCAGGTAAGGTTCAACCATTTATCCAAAAGCCAAATGTCCATTTGCTTTTTGAAATCAGGTGAAAACTCTAAAAGTTTCCCAGCTGTTACTACCTCTTCAAAGGACTTGCCTGCGTACAAAGAATTGAGCAATAAAACGAACTCTCTCGTAGAAAGTCCCTTGTGGGCTTTTAGGAAATTCTTGGCGGTTTTTTCTTTGTCAGCTGTCCTTACCGAATAGCAGATTTTGTCTGTGCCGACATACCTTTTCTCAAAATCGCGATTAGCTTGAGTTGTCTTTTTAAGGTTCTTTTTCAGCTCCCGTAGAATCTCTGAATGGTATTTGTTTTTAATCTTTCCCATACAGTTGCTTTTTGACTTTCTTCACAAACTCAACGCTGCCTATGGGAAAACCTTTCCCTTTGATAACTTTATCAATTTTCATCTTTAACATCCCCTTGCCCTCTTTTATCTTAACCTTGCTCAAATCTCTATTTACCGGCGAAAGGAATATCCAACATTTAGCCTTCTGGCCGAGAGAACAAACTGTTTTCCTTTTCAAAGGTATCAACTTATAGGAAAAAATCCCAAAAAAATCAAGTTTTTTGGGGACAAATTCTAGTTCTTCCTTTAGTTCTCTCTTAAGAGCCTGTTTTGGTGTTTCCCGTTTCTCAATTCTTCCGCCCCAAAAACCGTATTTCTCACCGGTTTTAGAAACGTCTTTTCCCCTTTCTTGTACAAAGACATTCCCCTCCTTATCATAGAAAACAACAATAGCAACCTTTATTTCCGGCATTGCTTTTACCATTTATCGTAATGGATTTTTTTAATATCAACCTCGCTATCATTATGTTCTTCCGGGGATTCAACCGGATAACCCAAGGGCATCAGGCAAAGAATTCTTATATCTTTGGAGATATTAAGGATTTTCCTCACATATTCTTCAGCGCCTTGCCGGCCATCTGGGTTTTTAGGATCTCTGATCTGAACAAAACAGGTTCCCAGTCCCTGATTAACAGTCTCAAGATAAATGTTCGCGGCGGCAATACCGCAGTTTTCAATCCAGAAAGAATCTTCTTTAGAACAAAGGACAAGAACAACCGGCGCTTCCTTAGCAAAACCCGACCAAGGAGTGGCTTGAGAAAGTTTTTCCTTGGCATCTTTGTCTTTGACAACAATAAACTCCCAAGAACGGCGGTTATGGGCCGTAGGAGAAAACATGGCCGCCTTTAAAATCTCGTCCAGTTTTTCCTTTTCCACCTCTTTTGGCAAATATTCCCTGACACTCCGCCTTTTTCTAATGACTTCTAACATATAACTTGGTTATCCTATTTTCTTCTTGCGCCTTATAAATTCCATTTTCTTCTCTTTGGTCTTCCTGAGGATGAGCTCGATATCGTCTTTAACCTCCTCTATGGCCGCTCCTAAGTCATAATTAGTTGAAGTAGCCCTCAAGTTTTTGCCCGGCCAGCGGATGTTGCACTCGGCGTACCAAACCAGGCCCTGTCGGTGATGGCGGGTCACCTTGCCGATCTCAACCCAGGCATGGACCGCCTCTCCCAGTTCTTTTTTCCCGAAATGAGCCGGGACAGCCAATTTATCAAGAAAGCCCAGCCTTTGCCCAATATAGCTTTTAAGATCTTGGTTGGGCTGAATATTGGTATATTTAATGTGAATTTCCATTGTTCAATTATATCCAGTAGGCTAATTAACCTAAGTTAATTATAGCAGATATATTCATAATCTGATGAGTTTTTCCAGCCAAGGGATATTCTGATTCCGCCTCTGCCACCAGATATTTTCCCAAACATAGTGAATAGCCAAGTTTTTCCATTTGCCCCACCTGTTAAAATGCTTGAGCATCTTTTCTACTGGCACTAGTTCCTTTTCCCAGTCCTTGTTAAAAAAGATCTTATTATAAATCTTCTGCTCCCAGGGAGAAATATGCTTTAAAAAATCCCATTGGTGAAAAGCGTCAAACATAATATAGCCAGCAGAAGCCGGACCAATACCATAAAGAGAAATCAGGGCTTTTTCCTGTTCTTCCACAGAAGCGCGTCTTAGTTTAAATTCATCAAAACGAAGATTACCATTTTTACACGATCGTGTGTTTTTCGTAGCATCTTGTTCGAGAAAAGTCTGTCTGGAGAAAACGAACGCCTGCGAAACTTTGATCAAAGATTTTGCCCGATAGCCCATCTTTAAATCTCTTAATTTTTGTTCACTGGCTCCAGCCAAGACTTTTGGCTCCCAAAAACACCACAGTTTTTGCCCAGCAAACTCCAGCAAAGTCCCGTAGTTCTCAAAAAGGGCTTGCATCATAGAAACCGAACGACGGACAGTGGCGTTTTGTAAAACAATGTCAATAATCAAATACTCATATAGAGATCCGGCGTGCATGGGCCGCAAGCCCCGGAATTTTTTAATAATTGGATTTAAAAGCGGGTCTTTGCCGGCGTCTTTATAAAAACCCGATAAATCCAGGTTTAAATTATAACGCCAAATCACCTCGTTTTTAACCGAGTCAATGAATTCTGGTGATAGTTTCTTTTGAGAATAAATAGCAACTTTAACTTTTGGGTTCTTTGCCGTGCCGGCATTCTCAAAGACCACGCCCAATCTCTCCCCCCGAAAAAGCATTGTCTGCCACCTTTTACCGCCGTGCTCGGCCCATTTCATGTCGTTTGATGGAAAATGCGCCGGCTTGAAAAAAGTTGAATCAAAATGAAAAGGCCTCGTCGGAACGATGTCGTGAACTGCTCTATGAATAAGTTTTGTCATAAAGAATCAACTACTTCCACCTCTTTTTCCTTAACTAAAAAACAAAGGGTGGCTTGTTTCATTTTTATACTTCTTTATATTTAGCTTCTTCAGGAAAAAGCAGAAGATAAGGATAACCCATATAATTAATCATAATTTTGCCACAACCCACCTCTTTCAGAAAACAGATCATCCTTTCCGTAGTTTTTCCAGGGTCAGCGTTCTCGTCTCCGCCTTTATATTCAATTTCCACAAAATTACCTAAATTTTTTACCGAATCTAGAGCAATCTCAAAATCTTTATAAAGCCAAATCTTCCTCGTCTTATCAACAGTAATAAGCGACCTAAAATTAAGCGCTTCGAGGGCCTTTTTAAGCTGACTCAAGTCCTTGATCTCGGTTTCGTACTCGTCGCAATAAAAGGATTTTTCTCCTTCGTAATGCCAATTTTTGTATGTGAAAGAATAACTACCATTGCTTTCTCTTAATCGCAACCATTCGGCTATCGGCCTAACGACGGTAAAATCTCTATGGGCTGGAGTAAAATATTCGTCAACTTGGCGCGTTTCAAACTTAAAAACAGCGTTTTCTTTCAAAAACGCCAGTAAGGATTCGCTCTTTTCGATATTCACTTGAATTTCAATTTCAATACTTTTAGGCATAATCCTTGCCCGTAAAAAGCTCTCTGATAATGTCTTCAATGGCCGGCTCTTCAATTGATAAATCTGCTACCGGCAATTGCTCTAAAGCCCGGGCAGTCATGCCGGCCACCTGATCTCTTTTGGCGCTCAAAACCAGCTTTGGATAATTGAATTCCTTGACCGGAAAAACCTTGGCCACAACCTTAGGATCGACTTCTTCGTTTAAAATCAGAGAAATGAGTTTGTGGTCGGCGTATTTCTGGACAATATCTGAAAGCTGGCCGTCAAAGCAGAGCCGGCCCTGGTCAATAATCATCACCCTTTTGCAAAGCCGTTCAATGTCGCCCATATAGTGCGAAGTCAGGATAATGGTTGCTTGGTGTCTTTTATTGTATTCGCTGACAAAATCCAGAATCTTCTTTTGGGAAACCACGTCTAGGCCGATGGTCGGCTCGTCTAAAAACAAAACTTTGGGCGAGTGCAAAAGGGCGGCGATCAATTCGCATTTCATTCTTTGCCCCAGAGACAATTTCCTGACCTGGACCCTTAAAATATCTTCTATCCCGAGTAGTTGGACCAGTTCGTCCAAAGTTTTTTTGTACTGTTTATCGGGAACCTCGTAAATCTCTTTGTTTAAGTTGAATGTTTCAATGGCCGGCAAATCCCACCACAACTGGTTTTTCTGGCCCATAACCAGGGAAATCTGCTTTAAAAAACTGTGTTTCCTGTCCCAGGGGTTAAATCCTAAAACCCGAACCTCGCCCGAATTCGGATATAGAAGTCCGGAAAGGCATTTTAAGGTCGTGGTCTTGCCGGCGCCGTTTGGCCCGATAAAACCCACCAACTCCCCCTCTTCAATCTCAAAAGAAACGTCGTCAACCGCTTTAACGTCATAATACTTTCTCTTGACCAGGGATTTTAAAGAACCTAAAAAACCCGGTTCTTTCTGGTGGACCTTATAGAATTTTTTCAAGTTTTTTGCCGAAATAACTGCCATAAATTTGGTTGAATTAATAATTAATTATATCACGAGCGAATCGAGAGATATATGAACGAAGCGATTATATCTTATGAGCTGGCTGATTGATAGTGTTTCAAGGCCTGTTCCCAAATACAGCGGGAAATAAGATAAAGCGCCAAAGCGATCAATGCCGCAAAAAACAAGTACAGCCAATTCAGTTTCCCTAATAGAAAAGCTGTCGGCACATAGCCGAAGAACAGAATCGGGACAAAGAAAGTCAAAAAAGCTCTCAGCCCTAAAGGATAAATTTCTGCTGGATAGTGGCCGAAATCAGAAATTTCAAAGATCCAATCAAGAAAAGATCTGGCATTTGTGACAAAAAAGGCCAAAGAGGCGAAGATGAGATGGAGAAAATAGCAAATCAGATAGCCCAAGATTAAAAGGAAAATGAAGCCGACTATCCTGGAAGGATCGACTCTTTCTGCGACTTTAACTAAAGAGTAAATAAAGACTAAAAGGGAACTGACAAAACTGCCAATGAGGGTAAAGTCGAGTGTCTTGAAAGAAGCCAAAAAACGGGAGTTGAGCGGCTTTAGCAGGGACTGGTCAAATCTACCGGTCCTGACATCGTTTATAAAAATCCTCAGATTGCCGATAAAGCTCGACCAGTAAATAATAAACATGACTTCGCTGGTTCCGGTCAAGAAAACCACTTCCCATAAACTCCAGCCGCCCAGCTGCTTGACCTTGGAAAAAATAATGCCGAGGAAGACTAAAATTGTTAGCATCCAGACAATCGGAGCCAAGCCAAGCAACAGCCCGTTGATCCTGAATATCAAAATCTCTCCGAAACTAAGTTTGATTAGTGAACAGTAGATTTTTAAATAACGGGCGATTCCGTTTTTTATCTTAATTAAAATCATATGTTTTACTGCCCGGTTGCTTCATAGCGTTTAAGCCCTTTGTTCCAGAGATAATTCAAAACCACCAGAAGGAAGCCTATCCACAAAAGAGAAACAAAAACGCCTGTTGCTATTTGAGAAGGACCCAATGAACCCTGATAAATCTTTATGGGAAAATAAAGCGTATATTGAAACGGCAGAAAATAGCTGATATTTCTTACAGCGGCGGGAAACATCTCCAGGGGAACCAGGGATCCGGCCAGAAACCCGACTAAAAGATCGACAAAAGTAGAAAACAAACGAACATCCGTCACCCAAAAGGCCAAGAGAGCCAGCAAAAGATTAAAAACGAAGTTAAGGAAGAGGGCCAATGGCAAAAAGGCGAAAAAGACGATTAATTTTCCGGCCGAAGGGAAGGTGAAAAGAGTTGGCACCAAAACAAGAAAGGCTAAGATGAGGGAAGACCTAACCAAAAATTCGAAGAATCTATCAGCCAAAAACAGAGAAAACCAGTAGCGAAGATAACTTACCGGTCTAGTAAGATACATTGAGAGACTGCCTTCCTTTATTTCATCGCCAATCAGCCTTGAGGTGTTCCAGCGATTGGTGGCATGCAGAACCCTAACCATTACCAAATACGTTAACATTGAAGAAAAAGTGTAGCCGGCAAAGTTATCGGTCTGTTTGAAAACTGCCTTAAAGATGAAGATCATAATCACTAAAGTAAAAGCTCCCATGATCAGATGGGCAAAAAGTTCAGCCCTGTACTCTAGACTTTTTTCCAAGTTTGTCTTAAAAATCAGCCAATATTTCCTCATGAACTAATTATAGGATAAATTAGGAACTAGCGCTTGAATAATGTTTTAAAGCGAACTGCCAAAACAACTCCGAAAGCAGAGAGGTGGCAACCACCATCAAAGCGGCTATCCCAAAAGAAATCTGCCCAGCTCTCCCTAAAAATATCTCCGTTGCGAAAGTGGCGATTAACCCCAAGGGAATAGCGTAAGCGAAAAATGATTTTAACCGGCCCTTGAAAACGTCAACCGGATATCTTCCGGCGGAAAGAAGACGATCGAAAATGTCGTTAAAATTGAAAACGTTAATCAGCCAAAAATTCGTGGTAATGACCGCAAAAAAGATATTATAAAAGGTAATGAGGCCGGCGAGAAAGAAGGCCAAAAATCCGCCCCACTCGTAAATTGTGGGCTGAATTCCAGCGCCGCGCAAAAGCGAGGCAAGGACAAAAACCATAATAACAATCCTGAAAATATTCTGGAACTCTACGTAGCGGAAAGATGCCATAAAGCGAGGGTTGACGGGCTTTAAGAGGATAAAATCAAATTCGCCGTGGCGGATAAAATGAGAAAACCGCTGCAGATTTCCCATAAAAAACATTTCCATAATGTCGTGGAAAAGCATTCCCACCACCGCCAAAATCATGACTTCTTGCTTTTGCCAGCCGGCCAAAGAATCTACCTGGCCGAAGATTAAGATAACCGAACCCAGCATCACCCCCAACCAGAAAATATGAATTATCGACAGGATAAAAACATTGAAGCGGAACTCCAATTCTCTGACTAAGCAATTGCGGAAAAAATGGAAATATAGTTTTAAGTAGCGTAGCACGTCGTTAGTTATAGGTTATGGGTTATAAGTTATAGGTTTCACTGTCCAAAGGCAGTATATGCTTTTCTGCCCCGCTCCCACATTATTTTGTAAAGCAAATTGAAAAACAAAATCCAAAACAAAGAAACCGCAATCCCAAAGGCAATTTCTTCTAAAGAAAGTTTGCCGAAGAAAATTTCCAGGGGAAAAGAAAACAAATAGCGGAAAGGCAAGATTCTGATAATCGTCTGAAAAGCCCCCGGGAAAAAGCTAATCGGCAGATACCAGCCGCCGAGAAAGTTCCGCCCGGCCCAAAAAAGAGTGTCTACTGTCCAAACTTCGGTAAACCAGAAAGCTAAAAGCCCTAGGCACAAGCTAAATCCAAAAATCAAAAAAATGGCCAGAAAGATTGCCAGCACCGCCCAAAGCAACCTGTCCCAGACAAACTCAAATGCGACAAGCCCTTGTTGCTGCAAGATAACGGCTAAAACCAAAGTCAGGGTCAAGCCCATAATAACGGCAAAAGAATGCCAGCCGGCTTCTTCGGAAAATTTTCTCCAATAAAAAGAAAAGGGCTTGGTTAGACTGGAAGCGACGATATCCCCGCTTTTAATCTCGTCGGCAGTGCTGTAAAATGGCAGCCAGTTGACCACCCAGTGCAGGAAAAATCCGGCTAAATAATAACCGATGAGCTCGGATTGATTGTAGCCGCCGAGGGATTGGTTGGAACCGACCGACAGCCAAACAGAAATGATGACTGTCAAAAAAATGAGGTTGGAAAAGATCCAAACCAAAATCGACCCCCGGTAATAAATGGTGGCCGAGAACTGATTCTTAAAAAAAGCAAGATATTTTTTAATGCGTAGCATGGATAAATATAATTGCCGAAGCCGGCTTCACTTGACCTAAATCCCCACCGGTTTAGGATAAGGGCATAATATCATATTTTACCACTAAATCTACTTTAATGAAGCCAGAAATACATCCAATTCAAGCCCGCATTCTACGAACAATGTTATTTAGAGAAAAGTCGCGTTTTGCCGATTTAAACACCTTAAAGCTCCCGACAGACCACTTCAACTTCCATTTAAAACAACTGATTGGCGCCGGGCTTATACAAAAGGATAAAAAGGGTTTTTATTCGCTAGCCATCAAGGGCAAAGAGTTTGCCAATCGCCTGGACACCGACAAAATCGTTCTGGAAAGACAGGCAAAAGTAGCAGTCGTGGTCTGCGCTGTCCGCCAGCATGGTGAAACAAGGCAATACTTAGTTCAGCAACGACTAAAACAGCCCTCTTATGGTTTTTATGGTTTTGTCACCGGTAAAATCAAATGGGGCGAAACCGTCAGTGAAACAGCAGCTAGGGAGTTTCTTGAAGAAACAGGCTTAAAAGCCAAGTTATCTTTGGCTGGCATAGAACATAAAATGGATTATTCCCAACGAGGAGAAATTTTGGAGGACAAGTTCTTCTTCATTTTTCGAGCCGAAAACCCGAAAGGCCCACTCACAAAGAACTTTGAGGGCGGCCGCAATGTCTGGCTGACTAAAAAAGAAATTCTCAAGTTGCCCGATATTTTTGACGACGTCTTGAAAATTATAGGAATGGTTAATCAAAAAAACCTGGCCTTTCTTGAGGCCAAGTACAAAGTCAAAAGATATTAATTATCAGAAGATTTTTAGTTCCTTTCGCCACCTATACCAGAAAACCTCCAATCCTGGCGATTTTACCCATTCCCTCTCAGGAATCTGACCGGCGAGATAACGTCGGGTCTTCTCGGCTAAGTTTTCTATTTGCTTCGAAGAATACCAGCCGATATTTTTAGTCTCATATACACTCCGTTTGATCTGACCTTCTGCCTCTACATTGTACACTTTCCAATAATGCCAGGCTCCGCCTTTTCTTCGGCAAGGGTTCTGTTTTCTTCCTTCAAAAATCAATTTCAGTTTTTTAGCCCTTAAGCCGACTTCCTCTTGAAGTTCTCTTTTAGCTGCTTCTTCAAAACTGATACTGCCGTCTACGTGGCCGGCTGGCGGAGCAAAACCGAAAGGCGGTTTTTTCCTCTCAATCAAAAGCAATTTGCCATTGCGCCAGATATGCATGCCGACGCTGGTATGATCGCATTTTTTAACCCAAGCCCATTGTTTCAGAGTTTCAAGCTCTTCTATTAATACCTCCGGAGGGACAATTTTAAAATTTTTGGAAAACCTTAACATCGCCCTTAATCCCGCGTCTTTGGGCTCAGCGATAAAAAAAGTAGGTTTTCCCATAATTTGGGCGGCTCCGATTTCCGCCGACAAAGAAAGACCAACATACCCTTCTTTGTCAAAAATAACTAAAATGTCCGCTTGCCGAAGTTTCTCATAGAACCAACCAGTCACTTTGATTATCTTTTTAAACTCATTTCTCTTTAAACCTTTCTCTTTTAAATCGTTTTTAATCTTCTCTATTTCCAAAGAAGAAAAATCGCCCAAGAAGAATCGCGGCAAAAAACATTGGCAACCAAAAAGTTTCAGCTCATTTGCTACTCGTTTCATCTCGTCAAGAAACTTAAAACTGCCGCAGAAAAGAATTTTAGCCGGCTTCATAGGTGATATTTTCATAAGCGGGTGAGGAGAATCGAACTCCCGTGTCTAGCTTGGGAAGCTAGCGTACTGCCACTGTACTACACCCGCACTTTGCCATCTTACTCTTTATTAAACCTCACTCTAGTGCTACGTAGCAGTAGAGTGAGGACTATAAGCCTAATTTATCTAAGATTTTTTGCCACCAAAACCCTGATTGCTCCCGGGCTGCCGGCTCCGGGCTGGCCGAAGGCGAAACGACCACAATCACCACTTTTTCTCCAGGTTTTTTTAGCTGGAAGTTCTCTCTGGCTTTTTTCTCCAGAAAACTTTCTTGGGAAGAAGAATCCGTGCCGGCTTTCAGCTCCAGATTCCTTTTCTCCAAGACGGCGATCTCTTTTTCCAGAGCGTCGGTTCTTAAAAACAGTTCTTTGCGCCTCTGGGCCATTTGCCAGCCGGAAGATGCCAAAAATATCCCGATCAGCAGAAAAATAACTATAAAAAACCACAAATTGATCCGGCTTTGCGGCAGATCCTTTTTGCTTTTCTTTGTCTTTGTTTTTGCTATCATGCCCCGTTGGAAATTCAAATATTTTCCATGATTTATTAATGACTAATCAAAAATGTGCTATAATAAAATTGAAGTAAAATTCAAAATTTCGAATTGGAAAATACTTATCTATCACCAGACAACAATCGGCAAATTGATTAACATAACTCGTATTGCCCTGTGGAAACCCTTGCGATTTCCTATGGGGTCATAGAATAATGCCCAAATTCCGATCAAAATCATTCTTAAATATCCTCTGGAAGATTGTCATTATTGTCGTCGCCCTGAGCACGATTATCTTACTGGTTGCGCCTTTAATCTAGCTGCGCAGCATCTCCAGGAAAACCTTTTGGGGAATATGAAGCTGGCCTTTTTCTTTCAGCTCGGCTTTGCCTTTTTTCTGCTGCTCCAAAAGCTTTCTTTTCCGAGTATAATCGCCGCCGTACAAAGGAGCAATGACGTCCCTGCCCTTGGCAGAAATGGTTTCCCGGGCAATCACCTTGGATCCAATGGCTGCTTGCAAAGCGACCGAAAACAGCTGGCGCGGCAGGGTTTGCTTCAGTTTCTGAACGACTTTTTTGCCTTCCTCGAACGCTTTTTCTTCCGGCACTATCTTAGAAAAGGCTTCATATTTTCTGCCGGAAATCAAGATGTCAAGCTTCACCAATTGGGCCGGCCGGTATCCCAGCGGCTGATAATCGATCGAAGCGTATCCGGAAGTGACGTTCTTGATGTTTTCATAAAGGTTAGTGATAATTTCCCGCAAAGGCGCTTCATAAGAAATGAGGATTTTTTCGTGGCTCAAATGACCGGTATTAATATGCTTGCCGGAAAGTTTTGACAGGACTCCGAAAACAGGGCCAATATAACTAAGGGGCGTGGCCACTCGCAAAACCATCCACGGCTCTTTGGCTTCTTTGATCTGGAATTGTTCCGGCCAGTCAGCGGCAGTGTAAATTTCCCTTTCTTCATTTCTACTGTCAATAATTTTATACACTACCGACGGCGAAGAGATTACCAAGCCCAGCCCGAATTCGCGCCCCAAACGTTCGGTGGTAATCTCGGTATGCAATAACCCCAGAAATCCGCATCTGAATCCCCGACCGAGCATTTCCTTGGCTTCCGGCTCAAAAAACAATGAGGCATCGCTAAGCTTTAATTTATTCAAAGCGTCTTTTAATAAATCAAAATCGTCAGCGTTCTCCGGGTAAAAAGAAGCGAAAACCATTGATTTGGGCTCCTGGTATCCGGGCAGAGGTTTTATTGAAGTTTGCGGTTTATAGTTTATAGTTTGTAGCAAGGAAATTGTGTCGCCTACATGAACTTTGCCCGGCTCCTTGATGCCGGTTGCCAAATACCCGATTTCGCCGGCTGAAAGCTCTGCTAAAGGCGACAGTTCCGGCTTGAAAAAACCAACTTCCAGAACATCGCCTGTTTCCTTGTTGAAAAATAAGGTGATTTTTTCGCCTTTTTTAATGTTGCCGTCAACCACCCTGACAAAAGCCATTACTCCTTTATGAACATCAAATTTTGAATCAAATATTAAAGCTCTGAATGGCTTTGAAGGATCTCCTGCTGGCACGGGAATTTTCTCCACTACCCTATTCAATAATTCTGCCACTCCTTGACCGGTTTTGGCGGAAATTAAAAGAATCTCTTCCGGATCAATATCAATAATCTTCATAATTTCTTCCTTTGCTTCTTCAATCATCGCCTGCGGCGAATCAATTTTATTGATTACCGGGATAATGACCAAATTCTGTTTCTTTGCTTGCTCTAAATTGGCAATCGTCTGCGCCTGGACGCCTTTGGTAGCGTCGACCAACAAGATTGCCCCCTCGACCGCAGCTAAAGAACGGGAGACCTCGTAACTGAAATCCACGTGTCCGGGAGTGTCTATCAAATTTAGCGTATAGCGTTTAGCGCCTAGCGTATAGTTCATCCGCACTGGCTGCATCTTGATGGTAATCCCCCTTTCTCTTTCTATATCCATCATGTCCAAATACTGCGGCCGCATTTTGTCTTGGGCGACGGTCTTGGTCAATTCCAAAAAACGATCTGCTAGAGTCGATTTGCCGGCGTCGATATGGGCAATGACGCAAAAATTCCTCATTAAACAATTTTGGTCGATCATGATGGTTTAAAAGCTCTGCTTAAGTTTTCTTTTAAGAAATGCTGTCAGCAAAACGAACTGCAAAATGGAAGAAATAGAAAACGCCAGGGGCAGGCCGAGCAAGGAAAAATTGGCTATCTTTCCTCCGGTCAGGGACTTCTCCAAAAAGCTAACCATCCAGTTATTTCCCGTCAAAAACTTCACCAGAAAGCAAGAAAGGGCGATATTAATGAACATGGCGGCGAGAGAAATCATGGCCGGCTTTTTTGCCTCCTTCAGTGAAAAAAATGCCCTCAAAAGCAGGGGGTTTTCTGCTTGGGCAAAAATGGAAAAAGCAAAAATGCCGACGGCGGAAGCGGTGAGGATTTGCGCCTCTGGAGAGAAACGGCCGCCACCCAGCAAAATTTTGACGGCCAAGTCGCGAAAAATAAAAAGCAGGAGGCTCCCCGCCAGAGAAAGCCACAAAACCTGCCGGAACCCGGAATGGAAGTCTTTGGAAAAGTTTTCGGAATCCCTTTCGCTGGCAGCTTTGGCCAAGGAAGGAAAAACGACCGTCGCAAAAGAAACCCCGACTAAACCGGCCAAAAAACCCTGTAAGTTATTGGCAAAATAGAAAACCGAGATTGCCCCGGCCCCGATAATCGAAGCAATGGCTGTCATCACCAAGACACTCGCCTGGGAACTCAAAACGGAAACTGTGCGCAAAACCATCAATTGGAAAACTTTGGCCAATGATTCGTCCTTAAAATCAAGGAGAGGGCGCCAAGAAAATCCGCAGGAAACTGCAAAAATAAGCTGGATCAAAAAATAACAGATAGCTCCTATAATCACGCCCGCCCCCACTCCAAAAATCCCAAAGCTCGGCGCCAAAAACAGGATCCCGAAAATAATTCCCAAATTATAAAACAGGGGTGCTAGGCCAAAAACAAGGAATTTGTGAAAATACTGAAGAACACCCGAAAACACGCTCGCCAATCCCATTAAAATCGGGTTTAAAAGCAAAAGCCTGGACAGAGCAATCGCAATTCCCTTTTCCTGCGTTGAAAATCCCGGCAGAATTAAATCTGATAATGCCGGAGCCAGCAAGAACAGAATCGCTGCCAGTACAACTAAGAGTAAGGCAAAGGCGTTAAAAATATAGTTTGTCGCTTTCCAGGCCTGGTCTTTGTCTTGAAAAAAGTATTCGGCAAAAACCGGCAAAAAAGCTACCGCTAGCCCGCCGGCAATCAAAAAATTATAGACTAAGTCAGGAATTCTGAAAGAAGCGGTATAAATGTCTAAAATACGGCTGGCGCCAAAAATGTGAGCTAAAAGCCGGTCGCGCCAAAGTCCAAAAACCGCGCTCAAAAAGGTGGAACCGGCCAGTATCAACGCCGGACCGGTCAGTTTTTTATCTAGAAATCTTGAAAACATAGGTTTAATTCTTAATCTTACCTTAATTGACAAGAAACTTAAAGGTGTTAAAATCAAGCTATTCCAGCAAGTCGGGCGACCGCTCTTCATATTTTTGTGGGGGGAGGAAAGTCCGAACACCCCCGAGCACATAATTTATGTGCTCGGAGCAGGGTAGCGGGTAACGCCCGCACGCGGTAACGCGAGAGTTGCGAGCAGAGACGCCCTAGACCCGAAAGGGTCGGGCGCCCGGCGACAAAAACTTTTGTCGCATAGGGCGAGTCCCGCCAGTAATGGCGGGAGTGAAACGGCTAAACACTTACCTGGGTGCAAGAACAAAGCCCCGCCCCCTAAGCAATTGATTCTATCAGGAAAAAACCTGAAAGAACCCTAATAAGTATATTTTCTTGGGTTCTAGAATTGATCTGCATAGGGGGCGGGGTAAAAAGTAGTTCGCTAGATCCCGCAAGTAATTGCGGGACCAGATAAATGATCGCCTAAAACAGAATTCGGCTTACGGGCTTGCTGGAATTCAAAAAGTCCCGCCTAAAGCGGGATTTTCTGATTAAAGTAAATAGAGCTCAAAGAGATTTTAAATACTGCTGCAATCCAGCTAACCCTTTTCTAAACAATCTTGTTTTACAACCAAAACCTAGTCTAAGATTTTTTGGCATTCCATAAACTGTTCCTGGCACTAACATAGTATTTTTCTTCTCAATCAGTTTTTTGCAAAAATTCAAAGAATTTATTTTTAATTTCAACTTCGGGAAAACCGTTACCCCGCCAGCTGGCATGATTAATGATATTTTATCTATATTCTTACGGACAAACTTATCAAGTAACTGGTAATTTATCTCCGCCGTTGTTAACCGCGATTTAAGGATCTCTTTCCTATTTCTCAAAATTAATGTTGCTAAATACTCGCTCGGCGCAGAATTGCTCATTGTCGTATACCCTCGCAAGGGTATACATTTTTCTAATATCTCCCTATTTTGGGAGGCTAGCCAGCCGATTCTCAGACCGCCGGCGCCGAAAGATTTTGAAACATCGCCAATACTGATTGCCTTATCATAAAGATCGACTGCTGGCGAAATTCCATTGCTTTTATCCAAATAAAGCCAGCGGCAGACCTCGTCAGAAACCAAATAAAGGCCGCATTTACGACAAATTTTAATCAAAGTCAGATAATCGCTTTTAGTAAAAACAAAACCAGTCGGCACTTGAGGTTGGTTAATAATAATAGCTTTCGTGTCTTTCGTAATTAATCTTGATAACTGGTTAAAATCAGGGGAGAAATATTTTTTTTCATCCAATTTCCACCATTTTATTTTTACTCCGCAAGTTTTGGCTATTTGGAACAATGCTTGGTAATTCGGGAAAAAAGAAATCATTTCGTCGCCAGTATTACTCAATACGTTCATAATTAGGAAAATTGCTTCTATAGCGCCGTTGGTCACCAAAATATTATCGGCCTTTATATTCTGGTAAGTTTTGGCGATCTCTTGCCGCAAAATGTCCTCGCCCCAAGTTTTGGTATAACCCAAGCTTAATTTCTCAAATTCCTTTTTCGCTCCTTTCCCAGCAATAAGAAACAACTCCTTTAAAGTTAAGGGGTAAATTGAGCAATCGGAAATGTTTATTTTTGTTGAAAACTCAAATTTGGTATTCCACTCTCTTAATTTTGACGGTTGGATTTTCATAAGTTGGAATGATTAATTGAGAGGGCGGAGAAAAGCAAGCTTTTCTCCGCCCATTCCCAATACCTTGCACCTAGCATTTTTAGTTTACTTCCAGCAGTTGGGATCCGGGGCAAACCGCGAACCGCTGGCAAGATAGGCCATGGCCCGACAACCGCCAAGGCACTGACTCCAAACAGAACAGGTTCGGCACCCGCCTTCCATTTGCTCCTGTGCTATATTACGAAGAGCAAGGACAGGATTTCGGAGACTGTGACCGATTTGTGCCCACGACGGTTTGAAGTTATCGTCAATCACCGTCAACTCGCTCAGACAAACAGTCTGCCGCAATCCACCACGGCCATTCGGTCTAATAAACAGACCGCGGTAAAAGTAGTTGCAGGCGCCGTCTTGGCTGCCGCAAGTGAAAAACGGCGACACCAGGTTATCAGGCGAAACATCGGCCTGAGCAGCAACGATTTCACAGATACGACGGAGTTGCTCTTTTGGCGGCAGACTTTGGCGATACATCTTAGCTACGGCCAAATTCCGCGGCTTAGAAAACTGGGTTTCCTGCATTTCTAGATGACCTTCGATGCCCAGTTCTTGGCAGAGCCGAAGGAAATCTTCAACATAGCTGATGTTCTGACGGTTAACCTGAAATTCCAAACCGATCAACGCGCCAGTTGCCAAAGCAGTCTTTATGCCAGCGAGCATCGCTGTTGCCTCATCATACGCCGTTCCTTGATTGACCATTGCCTGCACTCCAACTTCATCAAGGCTCGGGCCAAACCACTCGCCATACATTCTCACCTTAAGTTCGGCGATAACGCGAGCGGTTTCTGGGGTCATTCCGATGAGGTTACCAAAGATTCGTAGGCCATCCCCTTGCCTGATAATTCTCGCCCAATCAAGAAAGGGCAGTAGATCAGGCCATTGAGTTGTAGTTGTTTCCTGCCCAGTCAAGGTGAGACGGGAAAGCGGACGGCTTTCATCATTGTTGTATTTAAGCACGGCCCGAACCACTTCTCGCGCCTGGTCATGAGTAATACCCCCTACCGGATCCACGAGAACTACCACATCAATCCTATTTGTCCTTTTCATCTTCAGTTATCTCCTTTCGCCGACTCTACGAGTCGACGGATATCATTGTCCCACGGATACTGTGGGCACATCGGATAGGAACGAAGCGCTGTGCCGTAGAAAGCTTCTCTGAAAGCGGCGCAACCGGCAAGGCAACGCGAAAAATCGGCACAGGTCGCGCAATGGCCCGATTGAATCTGCGACTGTTCGCAACTTTGCCGGCGGGCAATAACGACCGGGTTATCCAAAATCTCATCCAATGGATCCCGGAAAAGGTTGAATTGCCGACCAGTTTCGTCGCGAAGAGGCAGACCAGACGAACAGAGTTGCATGTCGCCATTAACAGCAATATACAACGCGGCTTGCTTGAAAGCGATACATCCCACCGACTCTCCGGTCTTGCTCTTTCCCGTAAGGTGAGGCATTACCGGCGAAGCAACCGGTAGTCCGTAGCGACGATCAATCTCCTGAATGGCAGCGACGAAACTCTGCAACTGCTCTTCGGTTGGCAACAATCTTAGATACTCTCGTAAACCTGCTTTTTGCCCAGGAAACGTCGGCCATTCGCAGTCTACGAAGAAATATCCGGTTTGCAAGCCGTACTCGTAGATGGCTGGCGCCCAGACGATGTTGCACCGGTTGAGGAGATTCTCAACACCGAAGAATGGTTTGCGCCACCCGGCGCTAATCATCCACTCCCGGCCACGCTTAAACAGTTCCACACCTGCGTCGTTGGTGCCAAGCGTATATGCTTGAACCTTTCGCTGTTCAGGATCCGTCAAGTCCGGAACCGCTGACTTGCCGACGACGAAAAGCTTCTCGTCGTATTGCCGACGCATTTCCATCAAGGTCCAAGCGAGTCGCGGCTGCCGACCCATTTGACTAAGGTTAGTGTAAATCCATGTTTCCAACCCAGTCCGAAGAGAGAGTTCTACTACTTCCAGGAAATTCGGATGGCAAGAAGGTTCTCCACCCAAGAGTTCCATGCCCGTTCCGCCCTGCCCGGTGAATATTTCCAGCATCCGCTGATAGTTATCCAGCGGCATGTGAAGAACGCCGTCAACAGGATTGTTGAGATCGCCCCGCTGCCTCATGTAACAATTTGGACAGTTAAATGGGCAGGAGCGGGTGAGCTCTACAATACAAATCTTCCAGTTTGTGTTCATTTTTCTTCCTCCTTGAAGAAAATTTTGGTGCTAGGTTTACAAGGTGCTGGTTTGAGCTTTCGCGAAAGCGAAAAGCCCCTTCCCTAACGGGAAGGGGCTGGGTTTATATATAAATAAACATCAACGCAACCCTTTCCCGTTAGGAAAAGCTGCGTGATGATGAGAATTCAATCTTTTAAGCATTAATTTGTATCCGCCCGTTCCCTTATTGAGCCACTTGGAAACCCGCGCCACGGTTGTTGAGCTCAAACCAGTCTTTTCCACGATTTCAGAATAAGATGCTTTTTTCGCCAGCATCTGGGCTGCCTGCCATCTTTTGCCAAACTCAATGATTTCTTGCTCGGTTAAAAGATCGCGAAAAAACCGCTTGGCTTCGGCCACGCTTTTAAGTCGCAGAATCGCTTCAAATAAATCTTTGGTTTTAGGATTATCCCAGTTCATATTCTTTATCCACGCACCAGAAGGCAAACAGTGCCCTCGGTGCGGGATTCCGCCCCACACGCAAGCGTGCGGGGCACCACTTTATCAAATTAAAGCACTTTATCTAACTAAAGTAACAGTAGCAAAAGCAAAAACCCTTGTCAAGGGCTTAAAAGAATTCTTAAAACCAGAGAGGTGGGCTTGCTGGAAATTAAAAAATCCGCTTCAAAGAGTGGTTTTTTTAATTCTTCTGGCAAAGATAAATAATACTTTGCCCTAAACTTAAAAATAGTTTTGGGAGAAGGAAGCATCTGAATCTACCATCATTAGATAAATTCAGAACATCAGATTTTTTCAAGATAATTTTGAAAGAATGCTTTTCTAGAATTCTTTTTAAGGTTTTAAAAGTGAAATACCTTATATGTCCAGAACTTTCTGCTTCGTTAGGTGATGTTTCGATAAAAGGATTAATGCTTAATAAAAGCAATATTCTTCTGCCAAAAGAAGCGACATTCGGTGTTGAAATTAGGAAATAACCATTCGGCCTTAATAATCTTCTAATCTCTTCGAGAAAAAAATCAGTATCATAAATATGTTCAATGATATCGCCGGCATTGATTAAATCGAAAGAATTACCAGAAAAAGGAATTTCTGATTTGCCATCAAAATAGAATTTTTTGACCTTAATACCTTTTTTAAACGATTCTTCAACGGCATAATTACTAGCGTCTAGGCCGTAAAAATTATTGTTTTTGTTTTCAATTAAAGACAAAAGGTACCCTTCGTGACAGCCGATATCTAAAACGTCCTTATCTTTCAAATCAAGCTGGTTAATAATCCCTGACATAATTTTTATCCTGGGATTGTTTTGAAAAACATTAGCGCCAGCACGATACATATTCTCGTAAATGTTTTCCATGATGTCATTATTATATTAGCCTCCGGACCCTATCTTCTTGATCTAAGGCCTCATTGGCCAGAAAATCTGCTTCCTGGTTTTCTTCGCGGGGAATCAATACAAATTCCACTTTCTTGTAATCAATTTTCAGATTCCAGACCAAAATAAATAGTTTCTGGATATTCTCGTCGAGAATCTTGTACTCGCCCATCAATTGGCTGACCAAAAGCTCAGAATCAGACCTTATCTCAACTTCTATTTTGGCAGCTGTCTTTCTACCCCAGAGAGCCTTGATTTTTTTTAAGGCGAAAATCACGGCCCGGTATTCGGCCTGATTATTGGTCATTTCCCCTAAAAACTCGCCGTATTTTCTTATCGGCTCTCCTTTTTCCGAGCAAATGACTACTCCCAAAGCCGAAGGCCCAGGGTTTCCTCTTGAACCCCCATCAGTATAAACTACGATGCGGCGCTGATTCATAATGATTTAAACTGATTTATGCAGATTTTTATTAAAATGCTTTGCCAAGCACTCTTTTAGCTTTTCCTTGTTTTTATTTTCAAAATAGAAGCCTCCGGCCGCCGGATGGCCGCCGTACCTTCTCAATAATTGACGGCAGCTAGCCAGGGCTCCGACGCCGTCTTCTTCAAAAGGCATCCTAAACCCTCCCCAGTTCTCTCCTTTTTCCTTGGTGAAGATGAAAGTCGGCTTCTTGAAAAAATCGCAAATCCGGGAAGCGACAGCCGAGAGAATCGGAAATTGCCGATCGTTCAGGTCCTCAAAAATGACGGCTGAATCTTTTTCCATAAAAGAAACTTTTTTCTTGAGTTCTTCTGTCAATTCTCCGATCTTCGCTTGTCTTTCGACGCCTTTGCGCAAAAACTCCTCAAAGCGCAACCTTGCCTCTTCTGGAGTCTGGGAATTCAAAAAAAGATAAGTTTCGCTAAAAACGCCTTCTTTGCTGGTGATATTGATGATTGAAATGACCTTCCAGACGATTTCTCTCGTTGAAATGCAATTCTTGGTCAGGCTGGAACTGAAAAAAAGTCTGACTGCCGGCCGCCAGGAACTTTCCAAAAGAGGCAAGCCCTGCTCTAGAATCTTTTGGTTTTCACCGGTCTCCTGGACAAGTTCGGCCAGGGTCGCCAGAGCCGCCAGCGCCAGCATATCTTCTTTGAGAGTTTTGGAAAGTTTCCTTCCCAAGATAGCCTCGGCTAATTTAAAAACGATGCCAGCGGCCGCCAAATGATAGAAAGGCGAATTTTTGCTCCCCTGTTTTGGATTGACGACGATCCTGACTTTCGGAATCCTTCCCTGAATATTATGATGGTCGGCAATAGCCACTTCAAAACCAAGCTTTTTTGCCAACTCCACCTCGCGGAAATTGGCGATGCCGCAATCGAGAGAGAGAAATAAGGCCGGAGCCTTGCCTTTCAGAAAGTCAAGCGCCTTCTTGTTAATGCCGTGCTCTTCCCTTTTCCTGTCGGAAAAGTAAATAATCGGGCTGTCTCCGCCAAGGCTACAGATGGCTTCTTTTAAGATGATAACAGAACAGGCGCCGTCCATGTCGGAATCGCCATACAAAATGATCCTTTCTTTTTCGGCTATGGCTTTTGAAATCCGGTTGGCAAGTTTTTTAAGATTCTTGATTTCTGCCATGTGTCATTTCAAAACTTCTACGGCCGGAAGCTTTTCTCCCGACAAGAATATCAGAAGGGCGTCTCCGCCTGTTGATAAATGGCTGAATTTCTTAGAAAGATTTGTCTTTCTTAAAAACCAGGTTGTTTCTCCGCCGCCGGCAACCGAAAAGGCTCCGCTTTCAACAATGACTTTGGCGACTTCTCGAGAGCCAACAGAAAACTTATCTTCCTCGATTTTCCCCAAGGGGCCGGACCAGAAAACCGTCTTGGCCAGAGAAATCTTTTCCTTAAAAAGCTCAATGGTCTTTGGGCCAATGTCGAATCCCTCAGAAGAATCGACCGGCGAGATAAGCTTTTTTGGTTCCCCTAACTTAAAACCCATTTTCTTTAACTCGTCGTCAACCAGGTTTCCTAAAAGAATAAAATCGGCTTTGGCAGAAATGCTGTCCAGGAATCTTATTTTTGACTCAATCCCCTTGGGTTTACCGCCGAGGATTACTACCAAAGGCCTGTCGGCGTTTTCCCTAATCTTGGCCAGAACCTCAATTTCTTTTTCTAAAAGAAGGCCTGAACCGCAGGGCAGATATCTAGCTACTTTAAAAGAAGCGTGATCTCGATGCGAAGTTCCGAAAGCGTCATTGAGAAAGATTTCCCCGAACTTTGAGAGTTTTTCAGCAAACTTTAAATCCCCCGCTTCTTCCTCAGAATGAAACCTGAGATTTTCGAGCAAAAGAACTTCTTTCGGCCGCATCCTTTCCGTTCTGCTCTCGACTTCCGGCCCCAGGCAATCGTCGGTTTTGGCGATCGGAAAATCCAGACACTCAGACAACCGGTCTCTGACTTTAGTCAATCTTAATCTTTCTACAAATTTTCCGCCGGGATCGTCCAGATGGCTCATCAAAATTGCTTTCGCCTCCTGGCCAATAAGATATTGGATGGTCGGCAGAGCTGCCTCAATCCGAAAATCATCTAAAATATCCCCTTTCTGATTAAGGGGAACGTTGAAATCACACCTTACTAAAACCTTTTTCCCTTTGAGATTAAAGTCGCGAACGCTCTTCATTTTGCCTTGAAATCGATTTTAAGCCTGGTCTTTGGGCTTTAAAGCTTCTTTGATCATCTCTTTGACCCTATCGATTTCCGGAGCCTTTCTGATTCTGTCTCTTTTAGAAGAAAAAGAAACCGGTTCCTTAGCCATCGCTTCCTCCAAAGAAAGAGGGCTTTGGGGCTGGGGCTGGGGCGGCGGCGGAGGCAAGGGCTGCGACTGCTCTGGCGCGGGTTTTTCTTCAACCGGTTTTTCCCTTTCTCTTTGGATGTTTTTTAAACAGGCTTTGCAATAGACCGGCCTTTTGCCGTCCGGCTTGAAAACTACTTTTGTCCATTTTTTGCAACTGGCGCACTGGGCATCGTAGAGAAGAGGCTCTCTGGGAGGCATGGCCGCTATCTTTTCTTCCGTCATCCCGGTCCAGCGGCTGATTTTATCTTCAACAATCTTTCTCTGGGTGCCGTACCTTTCCCGGGAAACTTTAATAATCTTTTCCCGGCTGGATTTTTCAAGTCCGATGACCGGCGGCAGGGTCTCGGCCGAAAATCCCCGGCCGGCCAGGCCGTCAATCATTAATTTCAAATAAACATTGTACTTGCCTAAATTGACCAAATCCGTGGCCATGAACTCCGGAGTGAACTCCTTTTCCAGGAATTCGGCGTCTTCGGCCCCGATTCGAAAGCAAACGATGGTGCCGACGTTGCCGAAAACCGCATCCCTGACTTCTTCTGTCATCTGGGTAATATACTGATGGCCCAAAATTAAATCCAATCTGTATTTCCTGGCCTCAGACAGAATCGTGGCAAAGGATTCGGTGGCAAAGTTCTGGAACTCGTCAACGTACAGAAAAAAATCCGCCCTTTCTTCCTCCGGAATGTCGACCCGAGACATGGCCGCCAACTGTAATTTTGTAACCAAAAGAGCCCCTAAAAGAGTTGAATTGTCCTCCCCTGTTCTTCCCTTTGACAAATTCATGATCAGGATTTTCCGGTTGTCCATAATTTCGCGCATATCGATCTTCGAGGAGACCTGGCCGATGATGTTGCGGATTATGGGGGCGGAAATGAACTGGCCGACCTTATTCTGAATGGCGGCCGTCGCTTCAACCTCGTATCTCTGGGTATATCTTGCATATTCCTGAAGCCAGAAAGCTTTGACCACAGGATCGGTTATTTTTTCGACCACCTTTTGGCGGTATTCGGGATCGGCCATCATCCGGTTGATGCCCAGCAGGGTCGAGCCAGGATACTCCAGAAGCGCCAGGATCGAGTTGTTTAAAATATACTCCATTCTGGCTGACCAGACGTCCGGCCAGATTTTCTTGAATACTCCCATCAGGCCGGAAGCCACCAGGTGGCGGTGGCTCAAGTCTACTTTTTCCATAACGTTAAAGGCGATCGGAAAATCAAAATCAGCCGGGTTAAAGTAAATGACGTCGTTTATCCGGCTGGCGGGAATGAAATCCAGCAGACTTTCGGCCGTCTCCCCGTGAGGATCGATGAAGCAGACTCCTCTGCCGGCCTGAATATCCTGAATTGCCATATTGGACATCATATTGGTCTTGCCCATGCCGGTTTTGCCGATCAGGTACATGTGTTTCCGGCGATCATCTAGTTTGATGCCAAAACGCCTTCTCTCTCTGCGAAAAGTGGTTTCGGCGAAAAAGTTTATTTCCGAATTAGGCATGTAGGTTATTCTACCGGCAATCCTGAGGGCGGCTCTCCCTTTTTGGCCTCAACTCTCGCCATCGTCGGAGCCTGGGCAACAATCCTTCCCGGGAAATGATACATAGAAGCTATTTCCTCTGCCGTCAAAATGAATCTTCTCCCTACTTGATCGGGATCTCTGATGGTCGGGTGGGGCCAACCGACCCAGATCCGGTGGACATAGCTGCGGAAAAGCCTCCGCTTCCTCAAATAGACTCTTTGCTTTTTTAGCCAGAACCAGTCGTACCAATGCTGGGTCACCTTGGTAACCGTTTTTGAATCCGGGACAAGACCATTCATATTCTCGGTGACAAAGTTCGTAAAGTAGCTCATCGCCAAACGATTGTTGGGTCTGAACATGACGTCTCTTTTTGCCAGATAAATGTATCTCATATTGCAAAGAAACCCGAGTTTGCCGATTTTCCTTTCAATCGCGCCGATGATCTCTTTTTCCCCGGGAGTCACTTTCATCTCCATCGGAATAAATGATTCTTTCTCTTCTTTGGGGGACTCGGGAACCTTGCCGGTCAGCAAAATCTCTGCCGCCTCTAAAAGCATCGGTTTTGATTTGCCCGAATCAACCTTTCTCCAGGCAAGTTTGTCGCGCAGCTTTTTGGCTGAATCGTGCCAAGCAACATATTCATCTAAAGCCGGCAGACAGCGAATCTGAACCCATATTTGTTCTCCGGGCTTTAAGAGAGCCATGGCCTCTAAAAGAGAGGCAATTGGGTCTATCCTTTTTTCCTCTTCCTCTCTGCCAGTTTCAAATTCTATATATGTTCTTATGGGATAAGCCCAGTGCTTCAAATTTTTATACTCTGTGCCCCACATATCCCATTCGGCGTTGGGGATATCTTGAGGCACGTTTTTGGTATAATCTTCAACTTCAAAAATCTCAGCCTGGGGATACTGAGAATAAATGTGGGCTTCAAAAATGAGCCTGACTCTCTTTAGAGTCCTGACGTAAAAGTGAGGAGTGCCGTCAATGGCGGCGATTTCCAAAGTAAAACCGGTCGGGTCTTCGCCGTTCCACCACTTTTCATACCAGTTTGGAAACTTGTACATTTGCCAAAAGCCGGTAATGACGGTTTCCATGGCTTTGACCGGCTCCAAAACCTCTTCCGGGATCCTTATCTCCAGAAGAATTCTTTTGTTTTCCTTTTCCTCATAAATATCCTTGCGCCAGTGGTACCACAAGAATTTAGCCACTTCAAGCATCCAAAGGCATTCAACAATCAAAAAGAGCCACCACCAGTCAATAAGAGTAGGCCAGAATTGAGACTTAATTAAAGATAAGATCGAGGCTAGTGAAAGTTCAGAAACCATCTAGCTAGGCTAATGATGAATTACTTGGATTCTCGGGAAGTTTTAAGCTTCGCGCGGTGAATATCTGCCGTCTTCTGATTTCAAAAAACACTTTTTATTCCCTAAATTCAAAACGACCGTGCTTTCCTTAACCAAACGCTGGGAAAGGACTTCTTTCAATATCTCCCTTTCCGATAGAGGCTGCTTTGATTCCTTTAAAACTTTAGAGATTATTTCTTTAACCGTTCCCGGGGCATAACCCCATTCTCTCAAAGCATAGATGCCCCTTCCGATCAGGATAAACTGGGGGTCTTTGATCAGCTGGTTGTGGACGGTCTGGAAATTAGTCTTTTTCTGGGCTTGGGCAGAAGCTCCGATAATTGAAAATTCCTCTTTATGTCCTTCTTTCTTGAAGGAAAACTCATCGATCAGGCTGGCAACCTCGGTAAAATGCAGGGGCTTTTTCGCTTTCTTGAAAACCAGGAAAGCCAAATCTCTAACCCCCCTGGGATTAACTTCTGGCCATGATTTTAAACCGTATTTGCCGTCGTTAGTCTCCAAAATTTCTTTAGAGGTTTCAAGGACCGATTTTAAAAACCGCTGATTGGAATTTCCGGCCGCTCTAGACATTAAAAACAGCTCTTTTACCCCTAAGGGTTTTTTGAACCTTGTCAGTTCCTTATTGAGAGCCTTGATAAGTTTTTCGGCTGCAGACGAGATTTTGGAATCAAGCGCCCAGAAAGAATGGAGTTCTTTTGTCTCGCCAACGCGGCAGAAACTGCCTTCAAGAACCAGCAAAAAATTGATCCAGTTAGAAGAGTTTTGCTGGTGATTAAAAATTGGTTCGGACAGAAGAATCTTTTCTTTCTTCAATCCCCCGTTTTTTTGCAAATAGCTCTTGAACGCCAAAAGAGCCCTGTTGATTTCAGAAGCAAAACTCTCTTTTCTCGCTTTAACCAAGGTGGTTTCGATAATCTGGCGAACCCTTTCCCTGGTTAACCCCAAGTCCTTGCCGATAGCCTCAAGAGTCTCCCCGTTTCCGCTCTCAAGCCCAAATCTCCGAATAATAATATCCTTTTGCCTCGGGCTCAACCCCTGGAAAAGAGCCTGGAAAACCTTTTGATAATTTAAGATTGCGGACATATTGCTATTTATACCATTATAAAAGGGCTCTGTCAATGATAACGTTTCCCCATCTCCTGCCAGCTTACCAATAAAGGGCTGGCTAAAAACAAAGACGAGCAGGTGCCGACTATAATTCCAATAATTAAGGTTAGAGAAAAATACTTTAAAGTTTCTCCGCCAAAAAAGAATATCGCCAAGAGAACCAAAAGAGTGCAAGAACCCGTGCTAATTGATCGAACTAAAACCTGGTTCAAACTCTGATTAACGCAGGCATTAAAATCTCCTCCTTTAGTTCTTAAAAGATTCTCCCTAACCCTGTCAAAAACGACTACTTTATCGTTAATTGTATAACCCAAAAGGGTCAGCAAGGCGATAACAATTGGGATGCTGAATTGAACATTATAAAATTTTCCCAGAGAGGCGAAAACGCCAATCGGTATCAAAACATCAAAGAAAAGAGTAATTATTGAGATTATTCCATATTGCCAGCTGGATAAGGGCCGGGAGATTTTTCTAAAAGCAACGGCAATATAAATGAGCAGGGCTGCCAGAGAAACAATTATTAAGATTATTGTTTTCTGCCGTAATTCTTTGCCGATAACCGGCCCGATGCTTTCAAAACGTTTTTCCTCTATTTTTGAGATTTCCTGCAGCCTCGAAATAATCTGTTGATGAATATTTTCATCAACTTCTTTCATTCTCATAATTACCCCCTTGGCTCCGGTAGGTTGAATGACCATCTCTCCTAAATTGTTAATGTCTTTTAATTTTTCTTGAATCGCCGAATTTTCCGGTCTATTTTCAAAATTAACCTCCAAAATGCTTCCGCCCAAAAAATCAATACTAAATTTCAGGCCAAAGATCAAAAGAGAAATTAAGCTTGCCAGAATCAAAACTCCAGAAAAAATATAATAAACTTTTGTGTATTTCAGAAATGGGATATTCATAAGCCTACGAAATTACGAATTTTTACGAATATACGAATAAGTTTTAAGCGAGGCAATAAGTTTTAAAGACAACTCTCGGAGGCGGCTTGGCATGGTTCCCGTTAAACGGGACAAGCCGCCGAGAGCGTAGGCTGGCTTTTCTCGCTGGGAAAAGAACAGCCGGTGTCTTGAAACTTCATTGCCGAGCGCTATCTCCATAACCAACTTAATTTTTCGAATTTTGTGCCGGCAAAACATCTCAAGAGATTGTTGGTGATGAAAATTGCCGAAAACATGCCAATTAAATTACCGATAATCAAGGTCAAGGCGAATCCTTTAATAAAACTGGTTCCCAAGCCAAATAAAATTAAAGCCACTAAGATAATGGTGAAGTTTCCATCGCGGACTGACGGCCAGGCTCGTCTAAAACCATCTTCGAGTGAAATCAGAAAACCTTTCCCCTGTTTCAACTCTTCCCTTATTCTGGAAAAGATTAAAATATTAGCGTCAACTGCCATGCCAATAGAAAGGATAAAACCGGCAATGCCAGCCAAAGTCAGGGTAACGGGTATTAATTTAAATAAAGAAAGGTTCAAGGCAATATAAATTATCAAGGCCAATGATGCCAAAGCGCCGGGCAAACGGTAAAAAATAACCATAAATATAATCACCAGAATAAATCCGATTATGCCTGCCTTCAATGATTTATTTAAAGAATCTTGTCCTAGGCTCGGACCAATCGTCTCTTGAGAAACCAGGTTGATTGGCACTGGCAAAGCGCCCGATGTCAATCTTTTGACTATTTCCTTGGCCTTGTTAATATCGGTATCGCCCGTTATCACTGCCTTACCGCCAGTGATTTTATCTTGGACAACGGGAGCATATAGGTCATTCTGGGTAATTTTGTTGTCGCCGTCACTATCTATAATTGACAAACCATCGAGATAAATAGCCAAGCGCTTCCCAATGTTCCTGGCAGTAATCTCCTCAAAGATTTTCGCTCCCTCGTCATCAAACTGAAGGTTGATTATGGGTTTATTGGTCGTCTGGTCAAAATTAAGCTCGGCCTTTTTAAGGTAACGGCCGGTTAGCTGAGTTGGAATAAAAAGCTCTTCAAAAGCAACTTGCCAATCAGGGATTTTCTGAGCCTCTTCGAATGACTTTCCCTCAAGCTCTTTTTGCTTTTCAATAATTCTGTCTACCTCTTCCTGCGGCCTCTGCTCCCGAAACTCAAGAAAAGGGGTCTGGCCAATCATATTGATTGCCTCCTTAACATCTTTTATTCCGGCTAATTCAACAATCAATCTCTGGCTTTGCTCTTCAATCTGAACAACGGGCTCGCTAACCCCAAAAAGATTCACCCGCCTTTCGATGACGTCACGAAGACCGTTGAGAGCGTTTTTGCGGTCTTCGGCGGCGATGCCGCCCAAATCGGCTTGGTAAAGGAGATGGGTACCGCCCTGCAGGTCGAGTCCCAACCTAAAAGGAATCTCTTTGATCAAAGGAAGCGTAAATCTGAATTTTTCCGGGAGAACCTCCTTGATTTTAGCGTTTAAAAAATCAACTCCCGAATTTAAAGGCTTGGGATAGGTTAAGGCTCCTGCAATCAAAGCCAGTAAAAATATTACAGCTAAAACTAAAAAAGACTTTCTTTTGGTCATTGTTTGAGTATAAAACGATTTTGGCTTTTCGTCAATTTAGACCTCTTTAATACCGACGGAAAAACCTCAAAACACGCCCTTGGGCGTGTTTATTGGTTTTTAGTTACAGCCAGAGTAAGAGAGCTACCTACTTTCGCCCCGAAGGACTATCATCGGCCTTGGGAGATTTCACTTCTGAGTTCGAAATGGGATCAGGTGGAGCACTCCCAGCAAAGCTCCCTTGCTCTAGCTGTAAGTTACGAAATTAAGGAGGGTAAGAAAATAAATATGGTTTCGATTTATTAGTACTGCTCGGCTGAAGCCATTACTGGCCTTACACCTGCAGCCTATCAATCCCGTGATCTGCGGGAAATCTAAATGAGCCTTAATCTTGGGGTTGGCTTCGTGCTTAGATGCTTTCAGCACTTATCCGTGCCCGACATAGCTACCCAGCGATGCTCTTGGCAGAACAGCTGGTACACCAGAGGTCAGTTCTTCGAGGTCCTCTCGTCAAGTTGTCTCATATTTCTATGAGCTTAGACTATATCTTCATCCCGCTGTAAGCGGGAGCCGGCGTATTATGACGGTTTCAAATTCCGCCATCCTTCCTGGTTAAAACCAAGAAAAGTCGTTACGGGGACAAACTATTAGAATCCTAGGATTTTTCTTAATTCTGATTTTGATTTAGAAAACTTTTTCCATCCAGACTGATAAGTTAATTTTCTTGACTCATAAATCATATCGGCGATTTTCAATCTTTTCTTTTTGCTCAATTCAACAAAGTTCTTATCATTAATTAGTCTTAAGATCTTCAAAAGAATTTTAGTCTGCGCCTTTTTAAACCTTAAAAAAGGTTGAAGGCTTTCTAAAATTCCTTTAGTTCTTTGATAACCGTTGATTCTTAACTCTGTTATACCATCATTCCTTCTTGAAATATAACCAATTCCAAGCCTATTTCTAATCCAAAACAAGGGTTTCTCATGGCGACTATCCTGATAAAAACAGATAGTGAACATTAAACGCCAGCCGCGCGGATTTTTCCGCCTGTTTTTCAGCTGAACCATAATGCTTCCATCGCCATCAAGAAAACCAGCAATGTAAGCCAAATCAACTTCTAAAACTTTAGTTTGTCTTCCCACGGTATTCCCTTACTTAAAATTATGCGGTCCTCAAGTAATTATACCATTTTGCCGGACCTAGGGCAAAAATTATCTTCATCTATTTCTAGATGCTTGAGAAACTCTTCATAATTTAAATGAAGGCTCCACCGTTATTAGCCAGATTGTCATCAAGGATTACTCCTTGAAGCAGCAATCTTTTTACTGTCGAAGACTCCCCTCAAGGCTCGACGCCTGCGGTAGATAGGGACCAACCTGTCTCGCGCATATTATTCATCTGTTACCAGATGTATGGACTATATCACCATCCCGTCCGCCAACCGGCGGATTAGGGAGACCGACGTATTATGGAAACTCTAAAGCTTCCATCCAGCCATTTCTGGCTAAGTCTCTACAGGGCGAAGCGCATAATTCTTATGCGCTCGCTTCCCTCGGTATTATCCATAAAAATACAGGTTATAATTTTTTTTTATGGACTCCACCGATATAAGTCGGTTTTGGACATCTGTCAATTACTTGACAGAGCCGCCCTACTATTGTCTAGTAGTACGGTTTGAACCCAGCTCACGTACCATTTTAATGGACGAACAGTCCAACCCTTGGGAGCTGCTTCACCCCCAGGATATGATGAGCCGACATCGCTGTCGTTATTTGTCTTCCGTTGCCGGAAGGATCGGACTATATCTTCACCCGTCCGCCAAGTGGCGGATTAGGGGTTGGCGTGTTAGCTTCCTGATTTTTCAGAAAACTCCGACCACAATTGGTCAAGTCTCTACGGGGTCATTACACCAGTTTGTATTCCATTGATTTTGGAATAAACTGTTTCACCAGATCACAGAATCTTTTTGCGTCGCTACTAATTATCCTGATTCTGAAATACTTTTTGTCTTTATTAAGACGAGAATGAATATTGAATTGATTAAGCAATATATTCTGTAATTTTATCTGGTCTTTAAGAGAAAATTGCTGTGTGTTTAGATACACAGAGCTTCTGCTTTTGGAGCCGTCATCCATGAACCAAACTGCTAAAGTTAATCTATCTATTACTAAATTGTCTGGAATTTCTTTCTTACCATTTATGTAAAAACGGTAAAATAGTTCTGTTATCTCTGAAAGGCATTGGGTATAAAATCTGTAAGCCACTCTTTGATCATTGCCTTTCCTTTCTTTGGGATTGCTTTTTACAATTGATCGCAGAATGTTGTATTTCCAGTCAACGTAATCTTTTTGGCTAATAGAATGATTTGTTTCCAAAAACGCATTTTTTCTCCCTGGAATAATTCTTAAATAGCCGTCGCCTAAAACAGCGCCGATTATTAAGGATTTTTGTTCCTGTGTAAGACTTCCCACGGTATTGTCCATATAGTTATTTTACCATATATGGAGTTCACCGTTATAAGCCAATTTTTTTCGGAATATTTTGTGGGTAAAATATTCCAGGTATGCCATTACTGGCATAGCACCCCGATTTGTTAAGGTGCCGAACAGGGCCGTAGATGTGGACTCGCGGGCCCTACTAGCCTGTTATCCCCGAGGTAACTTTTGTCCGATGATCTTTCGCGGTTCTACTAACTACATCCATCAGAATTTTGTAAAACAAAAATCTGACGGATACACGATCGGTTCACTAAGTTCTGGTTTCCCAACTGCGCGGCATGTCCGCCTTGCAGTAAAGCCGGCTTATGGCTTTGCCCTATCGCTCCGATTTCCATCCGGAGCTAGCCGACCTTTAAACGCCTCAATTACCTTTTATGAGGCAAGTGCCCCACTTAAACTACCCGGGTGGCACGGTCTTCCCGCTTAGCGGGAGTTAGAATTAAGAGTTTAAAAGACGGGTGTTTCATTGTCGGCTCCATCCCGCCCAAAAGCGGAACTTCAAAGCCTACCCGCTACGCTACGCATCAAAACCCAAAACTCAATACCACCTTATAGTAAAGCTCTCGGGGTCTTTCCGTCTAGCCGCAGGTAATGGGCATCTTCACCCATACTGCATTTTCACCGGGCTGCTCCTGGAGACAGTTTCTTAGTCGTGAAACCTTTCATGCGGGTCAGAACTTACCTGACAAGGGGTTACGCTACTTTAACACGGTCAGAGTTACCGCGGACGTTCACTGGCGCTTCAGGTAATGAGCCTGAATATATAAATATACCCAGACCCTCACCATTGACGTTCCAGCACTGGTCAGGCCTCAGTTCCTATACATCCTCTTACGAGTTAGCAGGAACCTGTGTTTTTGATAAACAGTCGCCAAGAAATCTTTAGCTGCGTCCCCCACCACTTTGGCCTCAATTTTTCACGATTAACCAGAATTTTTGGTTTTTCGTAGAATTAAAGACAAAGTGGTGGGGGAAGGTCATATTGCGAACTTACGACCGCTTTTTTGCCGAGTTCCTTCAGGAGCTTTCACCCGTTCACCTTAGTGTACTTACACCTGCCTACCTGTGTCGGTTTACGATACGGGTCCCCATACCAATTAACTTCCAAAAACTTTTTCTGGGAAGCTTGCTCGTCCAGATTTGCCCTGGCGAACCAGAGAATTTTGTTTGCCCTTGATAAATCTTAAGACAAACAACGAGAATCCAATAACTCGTCCGGATTACTAAGCTTCGTCGGTCTCTGGAATTGATACAGAGAGGGCCGGAATATTAACCGGCTGTCCATTTCCCACCACCATTCGGCGGCAGGATTAGGCCCGCCTAACCCCTGGCTGACGATCATTGCCAAGGAAATCTTAGGCTTTCGGTGTCAAGGAGTTTCACCTTGATTGCGGTTACTCATGCCAACATTCTCACTTCCCATCGCTCCATCCCGCTTTACAGCTGGACTTCACAGCAATGGGAACGCTTCCCTACCACGAGCACATAAAAAATTATGTGCTCGTCCTTATCTTCGGTATTGAGCTTTAGCCCCGTTGATCTTTGGTGCAAAATCCCTTAGTCAGTAAGCTGTTACGCACTTTTTAAAGGGTAGCTGCTTCTAAGCTCACCTCCTGACTATCGACGGAACTTCACTTCCTTCCTAGCACTTAGCTCAAATTTAGGGACCTTAGATGAAGGTCTGGGCTGTTTCCCTTTTGAGCCTGGACCTTAGCGCCCAGGTTCTTACTCCCCTAAATATCTTGGTATTCGGAGTTTGATTAAAATGCCTGGAAAAAATCCACGGTATTTCATTCAGTGCTCTACCCCCAAGATATTATTTTACGGAGGCTAGTCCTAAAGCTATTTCGGGAAGAACCAGCTATTACCAAGCTCGTTTAGGTTTTCTCTTCTTGCCACAACTCATCCCAGAGTATTGCACGGCTCACGGGTTCGGGCCTCCTCCCGCTTTTCAGCGGGATTCACCCTGGTCATGGCAAGCTCGCTTGGCTTCGGGTCTCACTCTCGAGCTTTTTATGTCGCGTATTTCACGCTCGCTTTCACTATGCCTCCCCCCGTTAAACGGGGTTAGACAAAAGCACGAGAGAGAACTCGTTGGCTCGTTCTCCAAAAAGTACGCCGTCACCATCCTTCGCTCATTACTTCGTAATGAGCTACGGAATGGCAAGCCCCTTTCAATAGGGTTTACCGATCCGAAGCTTTTTGCGAAGCAAAAAGCGAAGGACGGCTCCGACTCTTTGTAGGTTTGATGGTTTCAGGTTCTATTTCACCGGGCTTACCGCCCTACTTTTCACCTTTCCCTCACGGTACTAGTTCACTATCGGTAAGGCTGAGTATTTAGCCTTGGGTCTGTAGTCGACCCTACTTCCTACGGGATTTCCGTGTCCCATAGTACTTAAGAATGTGTCTTGCGACACCTCCCGCTGAAAGCGGGAAAGAGACTAGGAGATTAATTGTTTTCGCCTACGGGACTATTACCCTCTTTAGTATCCCTTTCCAGGGGATTTCGGCTAACAATCAATTTTCTTACTCCTTCCAGTAAATTTTTTCTGAAACTTTCCAGAAAAAATTTCTGGGCGTCACCCTCTTTTAACTGCCCCTCGACTCGGTGCTAAGCACCTCGCTCGGGGTAAACCCTCTATTTTTAAATAGGTTTACCCTGAGAGAGACGCACAGCGTCGAATCGAAGGGCTCTAGGCTACTTCCCTTTTCACTCGCCGCTACTAAGGGAATAAACTATTGTTCTATTTTCCTCCGGGTACTAGAATGTTTTGCTTCCCCGGGTACGCGCCCTCAACCGTTTCAGGTTAAGGGCAATCCCGTTTTAGGCGGGATTGGGTTTCCCCATTCGGACATCCCCGGATCAAAGGTTGCTTGACACCTCCCCGAGGCTTATCGCAGTCACACCACGTCCTTCATCGCCCCAGCCTTCCAAGGCATCCACCATCAACCGTAATAACCACAATTATTTCTTACCCTCCTTAATTCCATAAACTTATGGCTTTTAAGGAGATTTTTAGCTAGATTAAATTGTCAACGTTCTTACCCATTTGTCCTATCTGCCGGGCAAAAAACAAAAAACCGCTTTTCGAAGCGGTTCGCTGGGTAAAGTAAAATCCCAGAAATTATCCGCTTCTTTCAATAAGTTTGGTTTTGATTGCTTTCATATTAGGTAGATCCATTTTAAGCAACCCAAAAATATTTGTCAAGCCCCCACACCAATCCATCGATAAGCAACATAAACATATTGGCCAAAGCCGTTAGGCGGCTTCGCCTTATGATTATTATAGATTCGAAAACTTATCGCGGGATTGGTGTGGGGGCCAAGCCCCGAAGCTGACCTGCGGTTTTTTGTTCTAAATAACCCTTGATTAATCGCTTTTAATCTTTCTGACCAGATCCTCTAAAAGCTCTCTGGCAACGTCCTTGCCGCCCAGGCCAAAAGCCAGTCCGCCGGCAATCACTAAAATGGCAACAACGCCTGTGAACAGGGTCTGGACCAAAAATGAGGCGATGCCAAACTGAATCAGAATGGCAAACAGAGCGAAAACATAGATCAGCCATTTGACGGCTAAACCGACTATCTGAGTTGTTTTCACTTTTGCCCTGGCGACCGAAGCAACGACGATTTTTTCCAGGATGTCGGCGACAATGACCGTCACCACCATAATCAGGGCGACGACAATGACGTTGGGCAGCCAGCCGATCACCTTATTCAGAAGACCGGCAAATCCGATCAGGCCGAAAATCTCCACCGAGGCCGATAAAAAGGTAATGACCATGACCCAGCGGCAAATCTGGCCGACAAATCCCGCGACGTCTGCTTTGATGCCGGCTTTTTCCAGAGCTTCGTCCCACTGGCCCTTGGCAAACAGCTCGTTTAGCTTGATCAAATTGAGCAGCTTGGTCACGAGCAGGCCGACCCAGGAAGAAATGAACCAGCCGATAACGAAAACAACGATGGCGCCAATAAGGTCGGGAATAAAATATAGAAAGCTGACCCAAAGATCCTGAAGAGCTTGGAAAGTCGCTAAATACCAATCTTGAAGCATATTTTTGAATAGATTTTAAGGGGATTATCGACCTTTGAAGCAATTGGTTTATTATACATCTTTGCGGTCAAAATTAAAAGAGCTGCGGGGTCTTCTCCGCAGCTCTTTTATAATTCGAGTAATTTTACTCTTTTAAGACGAGACAATCTCTCAATCATCTCGTCTCTGATTTGCCGACCAAGATCGTCGGCGAATTCGTCCACCCAAGAAAGATAAATCTTCAGGGCAGCCGATAGAGTTTTTGCCGGAATTGTTTTAATTCCTGGTTCCGGCAAAAAGACCAGGACGAAAGAGCGATTTTCTTTTTCTCCATCCTCAAGAGGAGGCAGAATATATTTAAAATCTACTCTTTGATAACCGACCTTGCGGAAAATTTCTAGCCGGTCGGCAGCTGGCACCCCATAATTTGAGGTGTCCATCTCGGCTAACACGCCGAGGAAATTTGGGTTTCGACGCCGAAGTTCAACGCCGGCGGCTTCAATAAGCCGCTTAAACAAACCTTTACCCCTCCACTGTCTATTAATGACAGTGAAGAGGCTGATGGCGATTCCTGTTGAGACAAGAGGCGAGATATCATTCACCCTCGCTGCAACCGGCTCTCCTTTATTAAAAAGGCAAAAAACTAGCCAGTTACCGTCTCTAACCTCTTCCACAAATGTGGGATAGGAATCGAGTTCGTTTTCTTGAATCCCCCTTTGAAGGAGCTCATAAACGGACTGTAGGGTCCGTTCACGAGCTTTTGGGCTCAATAAACGGATTCCCGTTTTCATTTCGACCTCCTTTTTGTCGATAAATTATATTAACACAAAACTCAAAAAAAAGCAATGGCCCTGCCTTGCTTCTAATAGTTTAAAAATAAAGTTATTTTTACAGTAAAGAATAGCCGATAATTTTATAGGCGAGCTTGGCGGCAAGGAAGTCCGGGAAAACAATCCCAGGCAAGGGCGACAATTCCACCACATCTGCGCCAACAATCCTCTTGGTTTTGGCAACTTCTCTTATTAAATCCAAAACCTCATACCAGCCAAGTCCGCCTGGTTCGGGAGTTCCGGTAGCGGGCATAATCGAAGGGTCCAAACCATCAACGTCAAAAGTCAGATAAACGTTTTTTGAAAGCGTGGAAATGATTTTTTGAACCGGAATCTGCGGCGCATAAAAAATGCTCTTGATCTTTTCTTTTTTTATATACTCTGCCTCTGTTTCGTCTTGGCTGCGGATACCCACGGCCGTTATTGACAAGCCCATTTCCCTGACACGACGCATAGCGCAGGCATGGTGATATTTAGTTCCCTCAAACTCGTTTCTCAAGTCGGCGTGAGCATCAATCTGCAAAACCGACAAATCCTTGTATTTTTCCCTGAAAGCGGCGACTGCGCCAATGCTAATCGTATGCTCTCCGCCGAGCATCAAAATGAATTTTTTATCTGCTAAAAGCCGGGAAACGACTTTTTTTATATCCCGAACCGCCTCTTGGGGAGAATTTTTGGAGCAGACGAGTTCTGGCAGGGTAAAAATCCCGATCTGGCTCACGTCTCTCTTCAATTCAATGTCATAAAGCTCCATATGCCTGGAGGCGTCGATAACCGCTTTCGGTCCCTCCTTGGTTCCTCCTATATAATAGGTAGTGGCCTCGTAGGGAACGGGAAAAACAACTACCTTGGCTTTTTCGTAGCTTTGATTTTCCAACCCTCCAAAGTTATAAGGCTCAGGGGTCGGATAAAGAGGAAGTTTCATTTTATGCCTTTCTTACGATTTAAAAACAGAAGAAAAATCTTTTCCTTTTCTCTTTTTCTTTACTTTTTCAAAAAGGGCGTGAGAAACCAAGGGTAAAGCAATAGTGGCGTCGCAATAGCACTGAACCTTGGGAGCTCCAACTTTCTCCTTTCCCCAAGATGTTGCCTCTTCAAAGGTGCATCCTGAAAGCCCGCCCCACTGCGGAGCGTCGGTGGTAATCTGCAAAGCGTACTTGTGGGGATAATAGGTTTCCACCAATTCTTGTTTTTTCCCTTTTCTTTCGGCCCGGAAAACCTCGCACTTCCTGCCCGGAATAGCCCTTTCAGGATAGAGAAGATCGGCCGTCACAGCCAAAAGCTGAATAAAGTCTTTGGGCACGCCGCCGCCAATATAGATGACTCCTGAATCCTTAATCTCTTGGCCGAGACCCATAAATTCAATATAGTCTTTCATGTTGTCGATGATCAGATTGAAGCCCTTGGACTTGGCAATAAGGCCAGCGTCGCCGTAGGGACTGTCAACAATAGCCGGGCAAAAAACCGGCACTCCATATTTTGCGGCATTTGCAACAATACTCTTAATGTTCTTTTTCCAGAGCCACTTGCCAAAAAGATAAAAAATCTCCCTGGAAGAATAGGGATAATCTGGTTTAAGGTTTTTGACATAGAAATCGGCAATCATCTCCGTCATTTCCATATAATCGGTTTCCAGGCCGAAAACGTCGTAATAACGGTTAATGTCAGTTTTTAATAATTTGACGTCGTCAACCAAGTGGCTGCCCTTCCAATAAGAGTAACCCATGGCCTCGACAATGTCTTCTGAAAGGTTGGCGCCGGTGCCAACCAAAACATCGATAAACCTGTTTTCAATCAGCCAATTAATTATCTGCCACTGGCCGGTCGTGCTCAAGGAAGCGGCATATCCCATTATAATCGTCAGGTCTTTGTCTTTTATCATCTTTTCCCAAACCTGAGCGACTTCCCCGAGTTTTCTTCCCTGAAAACCGGTGTCTGCCATGGCATCCAAAAGCTCAGAAACAGTTTTCTTGCCCACCTCGATAGTTTTAAGCTTTTCCTTTAAATAAGGATTGGATTTCGACATGAGAGTAAATTTTTATTAAATCCCCCCTACGCCTCTCTGACAGCGTTAACCGTCTGCAGTTTCCGAGAACGACTTGAGGCAAAAGATATCCTCGCCGAAGAGATTTTCGGCCGGCTAGGATAATTGACCTGGAAAAAGAAAAGATTTTTCTGGCTGACTTTCAGTTCTTTTAAGAGGTAGGTTTTCACTTCTTCCGGATTAAAGGGCTTGCAGGAAAAAATGTCAACGCAAACCTCTCTGGGATTAGAAAAGGTGTGAATCGAGATGTGAGAAAAATCAATAATGCAGAATCCCGAAATCCCGGGGTTGTCGTCCACGCCCTGGACTACCAGGGGCCCGCCGATAATTCTCATTTTACAAACCTTAGATACGTCTTTAAGCAAAGAGTTCACCAATTTCTTGTTGCTCAGTTTTTTAGAGCTGATGCCCCAAGCGTCAAAAATGTAATGGAATCTTTGCGTAATCATCTTTTTAAACTTTAATGGCAAGCCTCATCCCCCGAGCCCCTGAAATTCAGATTAAGATTCCAGCGGGCTCAGGAGAAACGGGGCAAGAAGTTATTTCTTCTTCTTCTTTGCTTTTTTCTTTGCCATTTTTTTGTTTCAATCCTCGCTGTTAAAAACTATTTTATTATTGTTGAGAGGATTGAAAAGTTTTTCTGCAAATAGCCGACAACTATTTGTTTTTCAAAAATTTCCCTAAGATTTTTTGGGAAAATTTCCCAGAAAAATTTTAGATTAATTCATTATTTCATTTCAAGAATCAATGTCAAGATGTGGAAAACTCAAAAATAAAAACTCGTAAAGTTTTTTAGATTTCTGACGGCAAAATCAGTATTTCTTCCTTAAGATTCAGCTTAAATTTCTTTTTTACCTTTTCTTTTATTGTTTTAATCAATTTTCTGGCGTCTTTTGCCTTTCCGCCGCCCAGATTAATAATGAAGTTTGCGTGTTTTTTTGAAACCTGAACCCTCCCGATTGTCTTTCCTTTTAGGCCTGCCTGGTCTATGAACCAGCCGGCTCCGGTCGTCGGCGAGCCGGTTTTTTCTGAAACTTTTCTTGGAAAATTTTTAAAAATGCTTCCGGGGCAATTTGTCTGCGGCTGAACCTTTAATTTTCTTTTCAGCCATTCTTTGTAGACATGCCTGGCCCTGCCGATATCTCCGCGGGAAAGGAAGAGGGTCACTCTTAAAATAATTTGTTTTTCTTTCTGGACATTGCTGAGATCGTAAGCAAAACCCAGGTCCTTGCTTTTTATCTTTCTTATACGATTGTTTTTGTCGATAACCGTTACGTCTTTGACATAGTCGCCGAAAAGTTTTGTCCCGCCGTGAATATTGTAAACTACCGCTCCGCCGACAGACCCGGGAATGCCGGCAAACCATTGAAGGCCGGTCAGTTTTTTCTCTAAAGTTTTCTGGATCAAATACTGGACGGGAATTCCCGAGGAAACTTCAAGCTCAATATCAAAAGGTTCCTGCGGGTAATCCAGATCGGAAAATTTTAAATACTTGCCGGGATGAGCCGGTAGATAATGGGCGTTTCCCGATTCCTTTTTTCCAAAAGATCTTTTTAGTCTTTTTGAGATTTTCATTTCCGAAACCATATTCCTGATGACCAAGCCCCGGAAACCTTTGTCGTCAAAAAGAGTATTCGATCCCCTTCCTAAAATGAAAAAAGGGACTTCAAGCTTGCGGGAAATCCTGATGGCGTTGACAAAATCTTTTTCTGTTTTTGCTTCGTAAAAAAAATCGGCCGGACCGCCGATCCGGAAGGTTGTGTAATCCTTCAACAAAACGTTTTCTCTGAGGCCGGGCAAAAACTTCCTCAAAATCCCTGGTTTCATGCTTGAAATGGGCCAGAAGAGGTGAAACTCCAATTCTTTGTAATTAGTGAGTGCCGTCTCCCGGCCCAGTTATATTCTAACATTATTATAATCATTCACAAACAAGCATATCGCGCCCTATCATTGCTATAGCTTTAATTAGAAGTTGTTTTTTTGGAATAAAATTAGAATCTTAATCTAATTTAAAATATTCTCTTAATTCCTTGTCTCCTCCAATTTCAGAAGCAATAATCAGCCTTACGTCTTTCTTATCCAGGCCAAAGAAATCCCGCAATAATTCTATCTCTGCGACACAATCAAATGGATGAGCCCAAACGCTTTTTTGCAATTGATAAAATCCCAGCTCTTTTAATTTTCCCCGAAAGGCCTCGCGATGCATTTTTTTTAACTCAGAAATGTCAAAAATGACTATTCGCCATTTCCTATCCCAAATCACCGGCTTTTTTATTTTCAAATCATTAATCTGAAAAAAACCTGCCTTCTTTCTTCCCTTATCAGTCAATTTAATATATATTTGAGGCCCCCTCTCTTCGATTTTTATCAAACCTTGATTTTTTAATCTATAAAAAGTGTCGTAAACCTTTTTCCGCGGATACTTTTTCCACTTTTGATAACTTTTTAAAAGATTCCTAACAAAAAAGGGAGAACTGGCAGCAATATAAACGGCTCCGGCCATCATTAACCAATAAAGAACATCTTTGGTGATTTCTGTTTTCGGTTTTTTAAAATAGTAACTATATTTTCCAATTCCCATTATTAAATAATAACTCCCAACCGTTGCTATAGCAATAGTAAGAAGGGGGTTTGTATTAATATTAAGGGATTCTAAAATTAAAATAATCTGCGGGATAAGGAATAAAAAGCAAAAATCCCTGCTCGAGGAGGGATTTATGCCGAATCAGAGCTTATCACTAATTACGACTTAGAGTATAGCAAATAGGCTTAATCTTGTCAATACCTCTCTTTATTTGCCGCCGCCCTGGTTAAGGGGCCGAAATATCCTGTCTGGATTATTCCTTTTGAGGCCTGGTATCTCTTGACCGCCAAAGTCGTCAAGGAAAGATAATTGCCGCTGGCCAAGCCTTCTGGATAAATCGTTTCTCCTTTTGACTTTAAAAATTGCTGCAGGCACTTAACGTCATCAGAATTAGTCATTCCGTAATAGAGGTCTTTTGAAAATTCCTGGCAAGAAGCCTTTGGAAGCTTGCCCAAAGCTATCAGCTGGATCTGAAGGTTTTTGATTTGCTGCTTTAGCTCTTCTATCTTTGCCAAAAGCCTGTTAATCTCTTCCTGGTTTTCCGGAGATGACTGCTCGAGGTTGGCAGAAGCGGTCCAGGAAAACTGGATCGAGGGCTCGGTCTCCGAAAAACCGGTCGTTTTCCCCAATAGCAGAGGAATTACCACCAGCGAAGAAAACTTTTTGTCAAAATCCTCAATTTCAATCTTGCCTTGATGAAGATTGTTAAGATTCAGAAAATCAATAGTATACGCGCCTTTCTTATCTTCAATCAGATAAGGAATCTTGAACGAAGAGTTCGCCTGGAAAGAACCTGCAAACTCAAAAGAGAGATCCCCTTTGATGCCGAAAAACTTGTACCAGTTAGCTGCCCAGCCTTTGGTGGTGTTGACTACCGACAGACTAGTTTTCGGAACCGGCGGCAGAAAGTTAGCCTGAGGCACGACTTTAAAGTTGCGCAGGCTTTGATTCAAATAGCAATAGTTGGAACCGAAATTGCAGCTATTGATGAAAACGGCAACCGCCCAGTTAGTGAAGATCTGAGAAAAGTCATCAACGGCCCCGAGTTTTTTCAGAGCTTCGTTAAGGCTTTCGATGCCGGTTTTTGAGGATAAGGCCGATTCTTTTAAAACGGCGATCCCGTAATGATCAACTAAGTACTGGATGAAAAGGTTGGCAATGCCGTAATCCTGGGGTTGATTCCTCCATTCGGTCAGAGAATCATAGGGTTTGTCTAAAAAATTCCTTACTCTTCTTTCCAAGTTTGACCCATCATAAACATTATCGTACCCCAGGAGAGTTGAGGTGTATTCTGATTTAGCCTCGTTGAGCCAGACGTCTTCGGTTACCCCTCTCAATCTTTCTTTCTGGTTGAAATTAATCAGGTGCTGGAATTCATGGGCAAGAAAAGATTTAAGCAAAGGACTGGTGGCGGAATTGGCGTTGATATATATCATTTCCCTCTCGTTTGACTTTAAGCTTTGGGCTTTCGGATATTCATCTCCCGAATTAAAATAGCCTCCGGAAGTTTCTTTCATCGGATGGAATAGAATCGTAATCCTGGTGTCCCTGTCTATGCCCGGAGTCCATTCCTGGCCAAAGTTTTGGGTCAGAAGCGGATAAATCTTGCCGTCGAACTCCTCGCCGAGATTATTTATGGAATTTGTCACCTGATTCTGCTGATCCTGGGATAAGCCAGACCACCAACTGTCGTCAAAATAAAAATAGGTGAAGGTAGTCGTTTTCCTCAAAGTCGCGCTCAGCTGCTGTCTCTGGCTAGAATCGTAAACCGGCTCAACGTTAAAAGTTTGGGTTTCACCAACGAAAAAAGCCAAGCCTTTTAGAGGAAGGAAAACAATTGATAGAATCGCAATGAAGAGAATCTTTTTCATTGTCATTTATTCTATCAAAAAAAAGCTAAACCTCAAAGACATCGCATGTCCAATTACCTATACCCGCCTAGCCATTCAATAAAATCTTTTTTAAATTTCCCCTCATTAGTATCGAATAATTCATAAAACAAATTTTTGTTGACGGTTTCCGGAAAATTGTCTTTGCCAATTAAATCTTGAAAGCTTGACCAGCGATAATTTTCAAGAAAATCGATAACTTTCTTTAAACTGACAATCCCCTTCTCGCGCCATTTGGGTTCAATCAAAGAAACGGGATTGGCCATGATATAAAAAGGAAGGTGGAGAAAATGCTCGTCTTTTTCTATCAAAATTATTTTTGATCTGCCCTGAAATAAAACTCCTTTCCTCTTCTTAATTTCGTTAATATATTTTGTGTAACCGCCGAATATCTTCTTGGAAAAAACGCTTGCTCCGCCGTCAATTTTCTCTCGAACAAAAACGTGGGCATGGTTCGGCATTAAACACCAGCATAATAAGCCAATAATCTCCTCCCGAGCATAATTAAACATATTGGACATCGCATGTCCAATATGTTTTGCCCGAGAACGACGCAACGGATAAGGCAAAGCGAGTTTGGTGTCATTAAAATCGTGAAGGTTGTAGGCGAAACGAAAATAATCTTTCTCCGAATAGAAAATATCTCTTTCTTCGACTCCCCGATTTAAAATGTGGTAAAAATCGCCGCTCATTGTCTTATTATATCAGTTGGACATGCGATGTCCAACTATCTTCAGAAACCAAAAGGCACTCTTAAACTTAAAAGAGCGCCTCGTGGTTATATCAGTTGGACATGCGATGTCCAACTATTAATTACAATCCTAGATCGCTGTTGACAGCTGCTTTGGTTTTTGGCCCGAATCTGCCGTTAACCGGAGTAATGCCTTTGGCTTGCTGGTAGGCCTTGACTGCTTGAACCGTCATTGAAAGGTAATGACCGGTGGCATACCCCGGTGACAAATACCCCTTGCCGATCAAGAATTTCTGCAATCTTACAACATCACTATTTCCGGTCAGACCGTAAACAAGATCTTTGCCAAAAGCGGTTGCCGCTGTTTGCTGGAGTTTAACCAGTTCCGCCAAAAGAACGCTGATATTGTGCTGGATTGCCTGAATAGCGGCTTGAATTTCTAGCACGGTTGGTTGGGCAGAAAGTGTCGGAATCGGCATTAATTCTGGCGTCGGCCCCGAACTGGGAGTGGGCAAGGGAGTCGCAGATGGGCTCGGAGATGGGCTCGGTGAAGGACTCGGAGACGGAGTCGGCCAGAAAGAAATGGCTCCGCCGCCCCCGCCGCCGACATAGGCCAAGACTCCGGCAGAAGCAGTTGACGGGTTGGATTCAAGAACGCCGCCGGTATCCGCGGCCGTAATCTTATAGTAATAGGTCGTGCCCGAGCTGACCGAGCTGTCTGCATAGCTGGTCGTGCCGGCCGGAACATCGGCCGTGTTGATTTGAGCGTAGTCTCCGGAAGCGGAGGTTGACCGATAAACCTCATAGCCCAGTAGGTCGGTCAGGGTTGATCCGTCCCTATTAGTTGTCGGCGCGGTCCAGGAAACGGTGATCGTGCCGGAAGTGGCTGTCCCCGCCGCACTGGTGGGTGAGGCGGGCGGCAAACCGTCCGGATTTTGGTTGGTCGGCGAATAAACTGTCATATGGTCGGAAACGCCGGCGTAAACCACCGAACTGACGTTAGAAAGAGTGTTGGTCGGAATGACGGGCTGGTCACTGCTGTCGAGATAAGCGATGTTAGTCAGCACCGGTTCCCAGTTGGAAGCCGAATTGTCGAAGTACGACATGGTGACGTTTTCGACTTCGGCAAAAGTGTCAATGCCCTCGGCCGCTAACTCGGCTTTAGTGTATTTCTTTTCAATGGTGACATTGCTGGAAAAACTGGTCTTGGGCATCATCGAAGAACCGGAAGGCTCATAGGCTGAAATCTGGACCGCTTCCCCGCCAATGGTTTTGGCCGTCGGCGAAGAAGTCACATTAGCCACTTCGTAATCCTCCATCTGATAGGTCGCCTGCGAAGAAGCAATGGCGTTCTGCGGCGCGATCAGCGCCAAGCCGGCCGAGGAATGTTCGAAAGTGGCGCCAGCCGAAGGATTCAAATCGGAATTATTGACGGTGGCCAATCCGGTTTTTTGGGTCGTCAAAGTAACATTAATACTAGGCACGCTCGCGGCCACCGAAACGACAATGTCCTGGTTGGAAGCGTTCTGATACTCTTTTTCCTGATAGCCGTCCGAAGCGGCCGAAATCTTCCAATCGCCGGCCGTCACCGGCAAGCTGTAATTTCCTTGGGCATCGGTTTCCGTCGAAGTAAAGCCGCCGCCCAGTTCTTTGCCAAAGACTTTGGCCCCCTCAACCCCGCTGCTGCCGACTTTTATCTGGCCGGAAATCGTCAGGCTGGCCTTGTTGGCGTCTAAGTTCTGGGTCGTGGTGCCGGCAACCGCCACCGATAAGCCGGTATCAACGTAACCGCTCTTGTCAATCTGGAAAAGATAAGGCGTGCCGGCGCCGGAAGCGGGCAAATTAACCGAGTAATTGCCCGAAGCGTCGGTTTTGACGGCCAGGGCAACGTCGTTAGAGCCGGCCTTTTTTATGTTAATAACGGTATCGGTCAAAAGATTATTAGAAGCGTCTTTAGCCGTGCCGGAAACCGTAAAGAGAGTCGGCACGGTGACGTTAATGGTTTCGTTGCCATCCACCACCACCATATACATGTCATTGGCGCTGTCGGAATTAATGTCTGAACCGGTCACCGTCGTGCTGCCGCCGCCGAGCATGGTCAAGGTTTGATCCGCCACGCCGGGAATGGCCAGTTCCAAAGCATATTCATAGCCGGTGCCGGCCGGAACGGTCAAAGCTAATGAAGAAACATTTTCGCGGCTCGTCTCGTTGCTGACATCTTTACTGCCGAGTTTGTCCATCTGAACATAAACTTCGTTCAAGGTCACCGGAGCTCCCAAGGAATCCACAAAATTAACGGTCACAGTCCTAGTATCAGCTACGGGCAGATCAGCTGCTCCAGTAAGATTAATGTCTGCTGAAACTACCACGGTCTGAGGCGGAATCTTGCCGATATCAGGCGACCAGGCTGTTACCGTATAAGTGCCGTCGGGCACCAGAATGGTGTATTGGCCGTTTTGGTCGGTCATGGCGCCGTTGTGATAACCGGTCCGGTCAAAGTCCACGTGGACATTGGCCAATAAAATGTCTCCCGGAGTATTATAGGCCCCGCTGCTGTTAACGTCTTTATAGACCCGGTCTTTGACGGTTCTAAAAGTAGTGCCAATGGCCGGAGCAAAATCAACATTGGCCTGAGAAGCAGTCGCGATGGTCACAGTCTGTTCGGTCAGGTTGCCGTACTGGGGCAGGAAAGCGCCCACCACCCAGGTCCCGGCCTGAACGTAGAGAATGTATTTGCCCATAGAGTCGGTCTTGCCGCCGACATTGCCGGGCGCGTCGGTTCTCCGGGCATTGATTGAAGCGTCTTTAATGACGTTGGTGCCGTCGGTCACCTTGCCCGAAATCGTATACATTGATTCGGGATTCTGAATCTTGATGATGAGGTCGGTCGTGGCCGTACCATTGGCATAAATCGTGGTCACTGAACTGACCGTCTTAACTTCCACTGGTATTTCCTGGCTGGGCGGCATGCCCGGAACAAAAGCGCCGACCTGATAACTGCCATCCATTACTTTGAGGGTGAAAGAGCCATCGGCGCCCGATTGAGCATGGGATCCCATCCCGCCCATCGGAGAAAAGGCAAAAACATTGGCGTTCTGAATGCCGGTCGTGCCGGCGGGGTTATAAACATGGCCGTTAATGGTTTTATTGGCAGTACTAATGCCGATGGTCAGCTTGCCGTCATTGGCTATATCTCCAGTAGCTAATCCGAGCGGATCTTTCCAAGTCCAGCCGGGACCAGTACCGGAAACATTGACTTCAATGGGCCGGGGCGGCATCCAGCTGGGCATGGGCGGCGGGCCGGATTGCTGCGGGCCGCGCGGCATGGCCGGGCCCATGCCGATCATCCAAGTGCCGGTGGAAGGCAGATACAAGGTTTGAGTTGAAGGCGAAGCGTTGGTCAAAGTACCGTTTAGGGTAACCGTCTTGACGGAAAAGTTGCCCGGACCGCCGGCAAAAATATCCACGCTCTCGTTACTGAAGGTGCCTGTAATATAAACTGTCAAATTAGGCTTATTGGTGCTGGACTGCGCCTGAAAAACCAGATTCTTGGTATTGCTGCCCGCCGCCACATTGGTTGACTGCGGCATAGGCTGTAAGTCGATGTAATAATCTACTCCGGAAATCGGCGTGGCCATCGTTTCTGAACCCAGCATGTAATTTCCCGTGGGCAGACTGGAGAAGGTGTAAGTTCCGGTAGCCGAATTGGAGAAATTCACCAGCGTTTTTAAGGGACCGGTGGCCGGCGACATCAGATAAACCGGCAGATTAGACAGAGTCACGGCCACGGGAGCGCCCAACGAGTCTTTAAAGGTGATGCTGCCTGTCAATGTGGCTGACCCGGCCGACTTGATAAAGAAAGGCATTGACTTGAGGCTTTCCAGGGTCCGAGTGCCGGACTTGGTGTAAATGTCCACCTGATAGCCGGCGCCCATGGTGATGCCGTTGGTCAGATCGCCGTCTGAAGATTTGCTGGTGTTTTTAATTCGGTCAATCTCCAAATGCAGAAAATCATTCGCTTGAGTGGCCACGCCGCCCAGAGTAATGGTTACCGTCCTGGCCACGGCATCGGCGGAAACCGAAGCAATGGTCACCGTGCCCGTACCCGGACCGTTAATGTCTTTGTGAGCCCATTTCTTGTTGGGGTCGGCGTCAATGGCATTGGCAACGTCAAAACCGACCGGGAAAGTCAGAACAATCGTGCCCGAAGCCGGAATGGCTTGAGATAAGGGCAAATCAATCATGTACATTGATTCCTGGCCGGCGAGCATATTCATGGGAAAGACATTGACCGGCTTGAATCCCATCATCGAGGGGTTCTTGCCGCCAAAAGCCGTCACCTGCATAGCGCCGCCTGAAAGAGCTGAAGTCGGCGGCGGGCCAGACATTCCTCCGCCGCCCGGCCCGATATTGCCGAAGGTATTTTTGGCGTCCATAATCGGACCGCCAGCAGTGTTAGCGCCAAAATCATTGACATTACCGCCAACAGGTTTTTCCGTGTTCTGGATAATATTGCCGGAAACATCTTTGACGTTCTTCACCCAGATATTAAACCCGCCCTTGATTGCTAAAGACGAATCAAGCATTTTCAATCCTTCGATGATGACGGTGCTGTAGGCAGGGTCGTATTTAAAGGTTAAAGGCCCGCCCGTACCGGCTGTCGTTGCCGTAGCCAAAGTGTTGTTGGTTAAAAAGTATTTGGCCATATTAGTGCCATCAAAGGGCGGCGGCGAATTATTGGTGTAGAGAACATAATTCCCCGGATTCAAAACCGAGGCCGCCCAGTTATTGGTATCGGTGGCTTTAGCGGCATTCATTGGTTCGGAAAAGGTAATGGCCAGCTTATAGTCGTCGCCGTTGGCCATCATTACTGTCGGGCCGGCGCTGTCTACCGTGGAATTAGTGGTAAAAGAAACCGTGTAGGCCGCAGCCAAAGCCGTGCCGTTCATGGCTTTCACGCCCGTGCCGACGGTCAAAGTGTAAGTCGTCACCGTGTACAAAACCGTGGTCGGCGCGATCTTCACCGAACGGGAAAGGCCGTCATAACTGGTGGTGGTCGAAACCGAGGTCGTGCCGTTCTGCAAAGTAATGTTGGACGAGGTAATCGTGGAAGCGTCCATATCCTTGGAAAAACTCAATTCAATCACTCCGACATTGGTCGGCACGCCGGTGACGCAAAGATTGACCGAGCAGGAACTAGCCGCAGTATAACTCTGCAAAGTATTACTCAAGACCGTGGGTGCGCCAATATCTGTGCCAGCTCCGGTGAAAAAGTCGGCCTGGTACATCACGTTGTTTGACTGGTCCGGCATGGCCATGGTCACGCCCGTAGCCGACTTAGCTCCCCCCAGAACGCGGACGGCATAATTGCTGTGGCTGGCCACTAAACCGGAGCCGCCGACCGTAATCGTGGCCAGTTGCCTGGTCGTGGTGTCAAGAACGATTGAGGCCACGGTTACGTATTGGCCGCTGCCAGTGTTATTGAAATTGGTGTCGTAGAGTTTGACGTAGGTGCCGGTTGAGTTGGTGGCGTTAATGCCGACTGAATCCATGGGCTGGGAAAAGTTAATCACAATTTTGGCATTGGTCGGCACGTTCTTGGCGCCGTTGTTTGGGCCGGAGCCGGTGACATAAGGCGGGGTAAACTGGCCGCCGCCGCCGCCGGTTTGCATAAAGGTATTAAAGCCGGTCGTCATCTGAGTCGAATCATAACTGGTAAAGTCGCCGCTGGTGGTAAAAGAAATCGAGTGTCCCCCGCCGGACTTGTTGCCCTGCAAAACATTGCCGGCCGCATCTTTGACGCTACCGGATAAATCAATGACGTACTGGGTATTGGCGGAAAGAGCCGCGGCCGAATAAACCAGGGCTTTGCGGTCCGGACCAAATTCGCTAGTCGAAATGACGCGGTCGGTTCGATCGGTCAAGGTCACGCTCGAGTTTTGCGCCTGGTAAGCCACGCTGACGCCAGGAAGGGCCGTGCCCAGGCCGGCTGAAGTGACGGGATAAATTTTAATGTTGCCGGCAATAATCGTGGTCGCGTCCATATCCTTGGAAAAACCAATCATAATTGGCGCTTCAATCTGACCAGTTGCCGGAATATTAATCTTTGAAGGCGCGCCCATCATTCCTTCCATGGGCGCGGAAAACGTCACTCTGGGCGAAGTCGTATCTCCGCCCGCCCCACCCCCGCCGGCCGTCAGGTTAATGGTGTTGTCGCCATAGACAGCTGTGCCCGAAGCTTTGGAAAGCGCGCCGTCGATCCAACCCATGCTGTATCCCGGGGCGTTGGCTTCTAGTCTGAACATGCCGGCCGGAATATTGATAAAAGTGAAAGTTCCCGCCACTCCGTCGGTCGCGCTCGTGGTGTTGAAATTCAGACCGGCGCCTCTCAAAGTAACATTGGCGTTATCAATGCCGGTGGCACCGGACATCACTTTTCCTTTGATGGTATTAGTCATGCCCGAGGAGCTGGTACTAGTTACAGTCCAAGCGCCCGCTTTAGCCGTGGCGTCAGCGTCACCACAAAGACCAAAACCCATATTCCACATGCAGCGGAAATTGCTGTCGGCGTCGGTGGCTTTAAGATAATATTTGAAAGCTACGCCCCCCGTGCCCGATCCGGTGGCGGCCGAAGGAATAATGAATTTAAAATCTTGCGTCATATACTGGCCGACTAAGGTAGTCCAGGTGGTGTGCGGCGGCAGGCTGTAGATTAAATTGGCGGTAAGACCCTGGGCCGGCGTTTCCGGATCGGCCATCTGAGCCATGATCATGAAATCCTGGCCGGAAATAACCTGGCCCACCGGCATATGATTGATGTTGGGCGGCTGGTTCTGGTATCCCCCGCCACCCCCGCCGGGAACTTCAGCCGTCGTGCCGGAATGTTGCGGATTAACTCCAGCGCCGGTTTGGGTAACAAAATCAAAATTATTATTGTTAGTGTCGTAAGAATTACCCCAGGTAACTTCTGATCCCGCTGCCGCTAAGGTCGTGGCGGTGGAAGTTGGTGAAGCTTTTCTTTCCAGGCTCGTGTTGGCAACAGGACAAGTGGCAAAAGCCGTTCCTTCTTTAATCGTGGCCGTACCGCAGCCAACCATGTCTTCGGCGCGGAAACCAGGACCAGCAACCCGGTAAAGAATAACGGTATTATTGACATCAAGGCCGTTGCCCGAAGGCGTGTAGGCATTGTCAACATTGGCCGTACCCGTCGGCGCGATTAACCTAAATTTCCCCGCTGCCAGAGTAGTGGCGCCGGCAAAAGTAACCAAATCCGTTGGCGTGCCGTCTTGAGCTAAAGCCGTGACTTTCCAGCCGGAAATGTCAATCGTAGAATTAGTTTTGTTATAAATTTCAATGAATTCTTCGGTTTCGGTGGCGCCGGAAAGCTTGACTTCGGAAATGACCACCTGGCCGGGCTGGGCCACGATGCCGATATTACCGTTGTCGGCATTGGCTTCGGCGGCCCCGTTCTTAGGAGAGTTGGCTTCCGCGCCGCTCGCCACTTTGACGAAATCCCCGGCCCCCGGAGAAATCTTGGCGCCGGTTGATATCACCGTGGCCACGGTTTTGCTGTCAACCGTCGCCTTAGTGACAGTAGTGATGGCGGAATTATCGCCGGTGGCGCCGGTCGTCAAGGTGAAAGAACCAACCACGATGGTTGACTCATCCATCAATTGGTCAAATCTAACCTGAAAAGTGGTTGGGTTGACGTATTCCACCATCATCACTCGGGGAGCGGCCGCCATAGCTGTTGGCAGATTGGGAAAGCCGGCCGTCCAAAGGATTGTTGTTAAAATAGTTAAAAAAGAAATTGACTTCTTCGCGAGACTAAGCATTTTTGACTGGTTCATGTTTTTTAATATTTTTAATTATTGTTTATATTACTTAAAAATAAACAGAGTTTGTTTTTCGCTACGCTCAAAATTAAAAGCCGCAAAATCTAAGTGCGGCTAAGTTTATTATCTTTTATTAAATTTAAAAAGCGATCAGAAATCACAACAAAAGCCATTTTTTTCTGACTAGACATTATTTCATTTTAGAATTAGCGAGAAACCGCGTCAAGCGCACAAACAGATTACCGCTGATTAATGGCTGATTTCCGCTGATAGCTCCGCCACAGATTTTCATTGATTCTTAACCGATGTCCGCTGATAACTAGGTGTCCAGACACGACGGCGAATTTCTATTTTTGGGGCGCCAAAGTTTATGAGAAATCCAAGCCTGTAGCTAGTCCCTTTAAGATAATAAGTAAGCTGGGTTTCATGGCTTTTGGGCATTACCGGAACAGCTTTTATCTCTATCAGAATTTCATCGTTAATTACAAAATCCGGCCTGTAAATACCGATTTTCTTATCGTCGTAAATAATTGGTAAAGCTTTTTCCTGTTCGTATCTGATTTTCGCTCTCTCAAATTCTAAACAAAGCGCCTTCTGATAAACTTTTTCTTTATGGCCAAATCCAAGAGTATTATAAACTTCAAAGGCGCAGCCGCGGATTTTGTAAGACAACTCTTCGTAAACAAAATCTGATACCTTCTTTTTAATCATTAGTTTATTCTATCCCATCAGCGATAATCAGCAATCATCAGCGAAAATCAGCGGACAACCAAAAGGCGCCCCGGATAGAGGCGCCGATTGGTTGTCCCACAAGGATGGACAAAGAAAATTACAATCCTAGATCGCTGTTTACAGTAGCTCTCGTTGCTGGCCCGAATCTCCCATTGCGAATAGTGCCAATGCCCTTGGCGGTCTGATACGCTTTAACCGCGTCAACTGTTTTCAAATAGTAGTTGCCGGTAGCCGGTCCTGTCATATAGCCCTTAGAAATCATGAACTCCTGCATTCTCTTAACCTCGGCATTGTTCCACAATCCGTAAAACAGATCGTAAGTGAAAGCTTTTGCCTGGGGCGCAGGTTGCAGTTTTGCCAACTCTGCCAGAAGAACAGTGATATTGTGCTGAATCGCTTGAATTGCAGCCAAGATCTCTGCTCTGGTCGGAGTCGCTGAAAGCTGGGGAATTGGAACCAGATTTAAAGGCTCTGGAGACGGACTCGGACTTGGGCTGGGCGAAGGACTTGCAGTTGGCGAAGGACTGGGACTGGGTGACGGACTGGGCGAAGGGCTCGGAGACGGAATCGGAGTCGGAGAAACCGACGGGCTCGGGCTTGGGCTGGGAGTCGGTGAAGGAGTTGCCAAAGGGGCTGCTCCGCCGCCGCCAACCGCGCCCGAAGTCGGCACCGTGCAAACCGTGGTCGATACTGTCACTACTGTAGAAGAAGTGATAGTAATGTTTGACCAGGGCGGGTCGCAGGTGCTTGAAGCGCCGCCAGAAGTTGTCATCACGTATCTCGACGGAGATTTTAAGGTGATGCTTTCTCCTGCAGTCATTGTCAAGGTAACAGTCGTCGTGCCGACTTCAACCGAAGTCGCGGTAGAACCGGCTGCTACGTTCAGGGTTTCGCCGCTGCCTACACCGGAAAGGTAAAAGTAAGAGATTTCCGGAAAAGTCACATCCGCTCCCAAAACCAAACCAGGAACTAGGATCAATCCTAACAGAAATATGGCTGGTGATAGTTTTTTAACCATGAGAATTACGGAATTAAGTCAATTTAGGTTTTAACTATGACTAGTTCCTAATCGCTACTATATTGTACGTGCCGGCTGCAGGCGTACATGCCACCGCGGTCAATGTCGCAAAGTCCAACTGTAAAGTATCTAATAGTGAAACACGATAGCTAACCATTGGACAAAGTGCAGTCGGTGCGGGTCCATTAACAATTATCTTGTCAGTTACTGCTAATCCTGTAACTGCAAATGTTTGGGAGCTCGTACCAATAGCAGCTGCTGTCGCTACTGGTGTTAAACTCGGTGCATAAGCAACAATCTTTATAAGCGTTGTTCCACCGCCGATAGCAACAGAAGTTGCAGTTGCTACACCAATATCTGGAGTAGTTAATGTAATTCCTGCTAAGGTTAAAGCTGCACTTGTTCTATTGAGCGCTACTGATGTTGTCCCTATAAAAGTTGCAGATGAGTTTGCTGCACTATCGCCTGTGTTTGTGCCTGAAAGGTTGGAGCCCGTCACGGCGCCTGTGGCTGCGATTGTGCTAGCGGCTGTGACTGCGCCCGCGCTACTCACCGCAAACTTGCTTACGCCAGCTAGTTGCAGGTCAATGAAGTTGCCGACGAAACCAGTCGGGTTAGCGCCGATGTAAGTGCCGCTGGCCGAGCCGCCAACTATAGGTGTTGCATCTAACAAAACCAATGAAAGGACGGTTGAAGCCGCAGGCGCGCCGGAAATAGTAACCGCATTAGCGTTGGTCAAGCTGAAGGTGTTTTTCGCAGTCCAAATGTTGGTACCGCCCAATTCAGCAATAAAGGTCTGAAAAGTCGGCGCTACGCCTGCTCCACCTGAAGTTAAAACCTGTCCAGTAGTTCCAGTAGCAACTGTTGCTGGTGCGCCGGCTGCGCTCCAAGTGATAAGGTTTCCGGCGGTTCCGTCAGCAAGTTTAGAAACCGCAATATTATCAACCAAATCTGTCACATCAGCATCAACCGCCAGCACGCCGGTATCTGCTCTCAATACTCCGGTTAATCCAACGGGAACAGTTACTGTTCCGGTAAAAGTCGGTGAAGCTAAAGGAGATTTAAGATCCAGGGCAGCTTGCAAACCAGTGGTTTTAGCAATGGTCAGGTCAGCGTCAGCGATGGTCAACTTGCTGTAAGGAATGCCTGCAGCAGC